>JACPDY010000102.1 GCA_016183775.1 Bacteroidota bacterium | reverse complement strand
GGGCCATGGCGGTTCTTAACTGATGAAGACTGGGTCTATTTCCGGGAAGTGCTGGATATCCGCAAACTGCTGCGGGCTTGAAAACCCGTAGCCAACAAAATCCATGACAGCCAAACGAATCCTTATCACCGGCGTTTCCGGTTTCATAAAAAAATTATGGAGGCTGTTCCACAGTCCCGAGTGGAACGACACTCCTCTCCTTTGGAGAGGAGCTGGAGGTGAGGCCATTTCGGCCGAGGCCCCCACCAAACCCGAATTAAAAACCCTTCACAAAACCATCAAAAAAATTCACGATGATATTGAGCGATTTTCATTCAATACATCGGTAAGTAATTTTATGATCTGTGTAAATGAACTCACCGAACAAAAATGCAACAAACGTTTAATACTGGAGCCTCTGACTATTTTAATTGCACCATACGCACCGCATATTGCCGAAGAATTATGGAGTTTGCTTGGCCATAAGGAAAGTATAACTTATGCCAAATTCCCCGATTATAATGAGGAATACATGGTAGATGATTCGTTCGCTTACCCTGTTTCATTTAATGGTAAAACACGCTTTAAATTGGAACTGCCACTTTCCATGGGTATACAGGAAATTGAAAAAGAAGTACTTAGCAGTGAAGAAGCGATAAAATATTTAGAGGGCAAAACGCCTAAAAAAGTAATTATCGTGCCTAAAAAAATTGTGAATATTGTTATGTAACATGAACGCATTAAAATTCGTTCTCTTTTCAACACTCCTTGTTATTGGCGGACAAAGTTGTAAAACTCCGAAAGTGGTTGTTAAAAACCAGGATCAAAAAAATGCCGATCCGGCAAAGTCCATGATCGCTGACCGGACCCGGCAACTAACAGATTCCATTGCGCGTAATTCTATTGCGTTTTATATTCCGAAAGAAACCGATCCGGCAAAAACGATCAGGATCAATTTTAATATTTTCCAGGACGACAGTGGAAACGGGAACTTTCGCAATGTCCCTGCCGATATTGAAAGGCTCAACAATATGTTCAATTGGCTAAATGGAATATACGGAAACAATCCTCCTCCCTCCGATCCTATTGCCGGCGTAATTGAGCTGCACAAAACTCACATACAATTTGAATTGAACGGAATATTCTATTATAAAAACTCAGGTCTTATAAATTCCATAAATTCTTACGAACTATTACAGGAAATAAAAAAAACTGATCCCAAACGTATGGATCAACTTAATGTTTGTTTTACCAACGGTAAATTGGGGACTGCTTCGGGGCTTTCTTCTCTGCCTACCAAAAATTTAAATGATGACATGTTTGTTATTTCACTCAATTTTTATAACAACGGGAAAACGGTAGGCGATTTTGCAGCCGCAACAAACATGGCGCATGAGTTTGGTCACGCTTTCGATCTGGTTCATACATATATGGGAGGGGGTGCCTCACCCAATTGCGCGACATCAGCAGAGGATACTGAGTACTTAGATGATATTTTCGGCCCCTGGCCAGGCAATTGTCCTCACCTGGTAACAGACGCTGCGCACTCCTGGGGCTTTGATACGTTTTCCTCTGCAAATGATCGGCGAACAAATAATATAATGGGCGGGTTTCAGTCATCATCGTATTTTTCACCCAAACAAATAGGTACGATGCATCGTGCATTGACAATAAAAACGCCAAAACGCTATATAAAGTAAATTTAAGGTAAAAGCATTATAATTGGCATGAGTTTTGGGAACATAATCAACATGAACCGTATTGTTTTAAGCCTTTTTTTAGCAATTGTACTTTTTGCCGGCCTTGCTTTCAGGCTAGATCCTACCGCTTTTTCCCAGGTAGAAATTCCGGCTAAAGATGAGACCTTACGCACCTATAAGCATGATGCCTTTAAAAGGGGTGAAACGCTTAAATACCGGATGCACTATGGCTGGCTCGATGCCGGCATTGTAACCATTGAAGTGAAAGATGAAGCACGCGAAATCGGAGGACGTAAAACATATCACGTTGTTGGCACCGGAGAAACGAAAGGCTCAGTGGATTTCTTTTTCAAAATACGCGATCGTTATGAATCATATATTGACGAAGAAGCGCTTGCCCCCTGGATATTTATACGACGTGTGAATGAAGGTGGCTACACCATTAATCAAGATTATATTTTTAACCATTACAAAAAGAAAGTGGATGTAGGAAATAATGCCGTATATGACATCCCCGAATATTGCCAGGATATGACATCGGCATTTTTTTATGCCCGTTGTCTTGATTATTCTAAGGCCAAAGAGGGTGATGTATTTACCATAAACAGCTTTGTTGACAAAGAAGTATTTACAGTTAAAATAAGATATATTGGACGTGAAACAATCGACTCCGATGTTGGGAAAATAAAATGCCTGAAGTTCCGCCCGATCTTACAAAAGGGCAGAATATTCAAACATGAAGAGGACCTTAACGTCTGGATCACTGATGATAAAAACCATATCCCTGTTCGCGCGCAGGCTAAAATATTAGTGGGCTCTGTTAAAATGGACCTGATGGAATACTCTAATCTGGCCAACCCGATCGCGAGAGTAAATTGAAAATTATTATTTCTTTGGTTTTGAAACCTTCTTTAATGCAGTTATCCTAACATTCCTTTTTCCGGCCAATTCTTCAGGGAAATTTAAATACGCATATACACGTAATGAATTTTTGTTATTCAGAATTTCTTTGAACACTTTAACTTCACCCAAAGCCTTATTGCTTATCTGTTTATTATCAGGCCCGATAGCACTGTATTTTAGTAGCACTTTCTTTTGCATAATTGATCTAACCCGTTAATGCAGTATTGATTATATTGAACTGCCGTTTATTCTTATTTAATGGCCATTTTGGCAAAGTAAATACTTTATTGATAAAAAGTCAATTTTTATTATGCCAATGGATATTGTATATTATCATTTTATAAACAGGAAAACCAGTTATGCTACCTGAAAAAGGTAAACCAATTGCCGGAAGCCGAACGCAAAAATAAAATAACGTATGTAATTATATCAATATTGTATTTTTACAGCACAATGGCCGAAGCAATAACAACCCTTTATAGATCTCCGGTAGGATTGTTGAAAATAGAATATTCGGAAAGTTTCATCACGTCCATATTATTTGATGAAGATGAACAATCCGGCAAATTGCCTGAAGATACTACCTTAATATCAATGAATCCCGTTATTGTATCCTGCATTCAACAGCTGGATGAATATTTTGCCGGTAAACGCAGATCGTTTGATTTTCCCATGCAGCAACAAGGCACCTCCTTTCAGCAACGCGTTTGGCTGGAGTTACAAAACATACTTTTTGGAGAAACGATAAGTTACCTGGAATTATCGAAAAGAATCGGCAACATAAAAGCCATACGCGCTTGTGGAACCGCGAATGGACAAAATCAACTGGCCATTGTTGTCCCCTGCCATCGTGTTGTTGGCTCCAATGGAAAACTGGTGGGTTATGCGGGAGGTTTGCAGCGTAAAAAAGAATTGCTGCTACATGAAGCAAAATATACGATCCCGACAAAAACACTTTTCTAACGAATATCGTAATTACACGTCTTTATTTCAATCCGGGTTTTTCCTATCTTCACTTTTGATAAAATAATAACATATGGAGCTGAAACCGGAAATTATTGAACGTATTCAAAAATTAGATGAGAAATACGAAGCGATGGGCCAAAGTCTTGTGTCTTACCTTGATGGACTTTTGTACGCCGACTACCTCACCTATTGGGATTATATACATCTCGACACCTTGCTTAGTCTGCAAACACCAAAGACAAGCATCCCTGATGAGGAGATATTCATTATGTACCACCAGGTAACGGAATTATATTTTAAACTTTCGCTCCATGAATTCCGCCAGTTATCTGCAAACGGAAAGGCTTCAGCAGCCGGCCTTTTAAAAAGTATAACACGCGTCAATCGCTACTTTAACTCGTTAATAGATTCATTCGATATTATGGTTGAGGGTATGGATCCTCAGCAATTCCATAAATTCCGGATGTCCTTGCTGCCGGCAAGCGGTTTTCAAAGTGGTCAATACCGCATGATCGAAATCTACTGCACCGATTTTATTAACCTGGTTCAATCCGAACACCGGGAAAAATTTTCAGGTTTTATAACCGATACCACACTTGAACAAGCGTATAATTACATTTATTGGAAAACAGGCGCAACAGAACTGGCTACCGGAAAAAAAACACTGACACTAAAACAATTTGAGTTAAAATATTCAAAGCAATTGATTGAGCAAGCCAAACAATGCAAGACAGATAACCTGTGGGTGAGGTACAAAGCATTGCCAACGGCAGATCAACAAAACACAAAACTTATCGAAGCAATGAAATTACTCGATCTTAATATAAATGTGAATTGGCCTTTATCGCATTATAAATCGGCTGTTAAATATTTGCAAGGTGATCCGGAAGATATAGCTGCCACAGGTGGCACCAATTGGCAAAAATATTTACCTCCGCGTTTTCAAAAACGCATTTTTTACCCACAATTGTGGAGCGCCGAAGAAATTGAAAATTGGGGCAAAAGCTGGGTACGTTCAGTGGTATTTGGAAAATAATCTCTGTTGGTTCCCTTTTGAATTCTCATTGTAATTACTTATCTTCAATTAATGAGGAGAGTAATATATTTATTGTTGCTATTGACTGCCCAGCCCCTTTTCACTACAGCCCAGGACAATAATTATGTACCAAATGAAGCCATTGTTATGCTTCATGAGAACAATATTGATCTTTTGGCGGAATCTCTTAACAGTATCGGAATAAATATTCAACAGCACGAATTACTTGCCCGTTCAATGAATATTTGGCTAATTCATTACAATACACCATTGAATCAGGATGAAGTTATCGCGACATTAAGAAGATTACCGCTTATACGAATAGCTCAATCTAACCACTATGTACAACCCCGTATTAATATTCCTTCTGATTCCAGTTTTTCAAGCCAATGGGGCATGAATAATACGGGCCAATCGGGCGGCGCCCCGAATTCAGACATAAACGCTCCTGAAGCCTGGGGCATTACAACAGGAGGCTTAACTGCTACCGGCGACACTATTGTTGTTGCCGTTATTGACGGCGGTTTTGACCTGGCGCATTCCGATCTGTCATTCTGGAAAAACTATGCTGAAATTCCGAATAATCTGATCGATGATGATGATAACGGATATGTTGATGATTATGATGGCTGGAATGCTATAAAGTCAAACGGACAGATAACTTCCTCAAGCCATGGTACACATATATCTGGAACTGTTGGAGCAAAAGGAAATAACGGAATTGGTATCGCCGGGATCAACTGGAACGTCAAAGTAATGCCTGTTATTGGTTCATCAAGTACAGAATCTGTTGTTATAAAAGCGTATAACTATGTGCTCACTCAGCGAAAATTGTATAACTCCAGCAATGGCAACTCGGGTGCATTTATTGTTTCCACTAATTCATCCTTCGGAGTTAATTATGGAAAACCGGTTAACTATCCACTTTGGTGCGCATTTTATGATTCGTTAGGCGCGGCAGGAATACTAAGTGCGGGGGCTACAGCTAATCTTAATATTGATGTTGACGTACAAGGCGATATCCCTACAACATGCCTAAGCAACTACATGATCGCAGTAACAAATACTACAAATACCGATGTTAAATATACAAATGCGGCATATGGGCCAATTTCTGTTGATATTGGTGCGCCTGGCACAAATATATTATCCACTACTCCCGGTGACACTTACCAAACACTGACAGGAACATCTATGGCAACTCCGCATATAGCCGGAACAATTGCATTGATGTGGGCTGCCGCTTGTACAAAAATGATAGGTGATTATAAAACGAACCCGGGGGATTTAGCATTAATTATGAAAAGCTATTTATTGAATAGTGCTGAACAGATAAATTCATTGAGCGCTATAACTGTATCCAATGGCAGATTGGACCTATTCGGCGCTTTGCAACTGGTGCAGCAATATGCCTGTTCAATTTCCACAGGAGAAAGGTTAAGTACTGATAATAAATTATCGATTCATGTAATATATCCCAACCCTGCTACCGGTAAAGCGGAAATAGAATATAATGCAGGAGGCTCTATAGCGGTTACGGTATCCGTATATGACCTGCTCGGTCAAAAGCTGTTGAGTGCTATAAAAGAAAGCAATGGCGGCATCACCAAACAACTTATAGATATTTCAAGCTTACCCAAAGGGGTTTATTGCGTTGTTATTGCTGATGGAAATAAAGTGTCGAATACCCAACGACTGGTTACTTATTAGCAGAAAATTTTTCAACGACCTCTTTGGTTACTTTCCCACCCTTACCCGTATTCCTTCCGAATTACTTGTAAACTCAGGTGCATACATGCATTGAATACTCGTAATTCCATTCGAGAAATCCCCCTTATGTGTTACACGTAACGGATATTCAAACACATAAGTTCCCTTGGGCAAATACGAGATGAAGAAATTTGTTGCTGCGTCACGGGTGCTTTCATAATAGCCTAATCCATCCTGCCATTTATAATGTGATATCACATTCATTGGCTCAAAACCACTTGCTCGCATATCTTTCATATGCACATACTGCATATCACGATCAACACGTAATTCTATCCGCACCTTTAATTTATCTCCCACCTTCAACGTTACGTTACCGTCAATCGGCTCTATAACAGGTCCGCTTGCTGTATTACGTTCAACAAATAGTTTTTTAATTAATTGCAATGGTGTTTTACTTGAAGTTATTTTATCCAACTGTTCAAAATATTGCCAGTAAAGCGATCCCCAGCTCACTCCTTCGTCTTTTTTAACTACAGTTACATTTCCCATGGCTGGTTTTATATCACTCCCACTCCACGATGTTTTGAAATAGCCGGTGCCCGCTTCCTGCTTAACGCCGGGTAAATTCTTAGGATCAACTTTCACTTCACCTAAACTTATTTCAACCTGCGATTCGGTAGCCAGCCAATCCGTTCCCTGTAACAATAAAGCATAACACGCTTCAGTTGTAGCTTTGGTTGTTTTCCAATTCTGGGTTTGTTTGCTTTTCAGCAGCCACACTTTCAGATCATCAACCGATTTTTTATCATTCGCAACTTCATCAAACGCTTCGATCATCAGAGCCTGCGCTTCAATAGGTGCTTCCCACCAGTAAAATCCTTCATAGTTCTCCTTCCAATACATTCCCATCTCTTCACTGTTAAGCGAGTTTTCCTTCAATGATTTCATGATCCGGCCCGGAATAATTTTATCATCATACCTCTTGAGTGCAAGCGCTATCATTCCCTGCATATAGCGGCCTTTATTGAGCCAATATTGCTGAGCCTGTCCCTTAAAGTAATCAAACGCTTTTTGATTACGGGATTCAACCGGTACATCCCTGAAGTAGCCACGTGCATACAGATATTGTATCCGCTCATAACTGAGATTATCCAACTCGGGATGGCCATATTTTAATATCCACTCATAATCTTCGCGTATACGGTCATCCAGGTAACGGGCTCCCCGCTTCAGCATTCGCCACACCTTGTTGTCTTCTCTTACATTTTTGATCCCCAAATGATCCAGGTGCCCCATGCCGGCAATAATGTGCTGGGTAATGTAACGATCATCGGGCATTCCCTCGAACCAGGGCCAACCGCCATTGGACACCTGCATCTTTTCAAGCTTTGTCAGCGCACGGTCTAATTCATTGGCCATACGGTTGAGGTCGAATAAAAGCGCAACGCGTTTTTTCCGTTCAGTTTCATCTTTTGCATCATATACCCAGGGTGTTTCTTCAAGCATCAGCGCCTTCAGCTCCTGATTCTTTTCAAGATTAGAAAGCAGCGCATCGGGTGTTTGTGATCTCCAGCTTTCGAACACCGCTTTTATTTGGGGCGATGAGTTCGCAATGTGTGTGGCGATGCTGTTTGCATAAAAGCGACTGAAGGTTTGTTCGGCGCACTCATACGGGTATTCCATTAAATAGGGCAAAGCCTGTACCGCATACCAGGCCGGATTTGAAGTGAACTCCAGTGTAAGTTTATGATTACGTAATGTTGTCGATCCGACATTCTGTTCAATAAGCTTTTCAAACTTAAATATTTTTGTTTGTTTGCTGCGTATCGGCAAAGGCATCGACTCTGTCACTAACATGCTGTTGGTAAGAACAGGAACAGCCATTTCTTCTCCATCGGTGAAGTTTCCAGCCTTACCAACAACTTTATAAGTAATAGCACCTATACCTTCAGGGATTTGAATAGTCCACGTAACCGATGCGCTTTGTCCTTTTTTTGAAGTGAATAACTGAACCGCAGGTGATTTTAAAACAACAATATTCTCAGGAAGCCTGTTCCCTTTATTGTCAATGGCAATATTACCTCCGGCCGATGTATAGTTTCTATCAACAATTTCCTGAAGGGGTTTCATGGTAATTGCATCATATAAAAACAACTGCGCTTCACCGGACAATTCTTTATCTGATAAATTAGAAATTTTTGCTGTGAATTCCATTTTATCATTCTCTCTGAAAAACCGCGGCGCATTCGGAACAACCATTAAGTCTTTTTGTGTTACCAATTCTTTTGTGACCTGTCCATATTTCAGGTCCCTGGTATGTGCCAGACCCATCATTTTCCAGCGGGTAAGCGCTTCGGGAATGGTAAATTTTATGATCACACTGCCTTGTTCATCCGTTTGCAAATGGGGGTAAAAGAAAGCGGTTTCATTAAAATTGGTACGAGCCGCCACGCCTGACAAATCTACACCCATGGCCTTTGACTGTCCCGCGCCGGGTTTAACCATACTTGCGCCGGACTTTGCCTTGGTTTCCATCATTATTTCGCCTGTTGCCGCTGTTGTAACCGGCCTGGGGGCCTCAGCCTTTTTATCTCCATCCGCATCCTTCATAGACTTACTCATTGCGCTTTTACTTCTTTCAACTCCGCTATCATCATATTCCTCATACGCGCCATCCATCTCCCTGTCCCGGTTGCCATAATAGCCATAATAATAGTAGAAGTAATACCCGAACCAATTTAACTGGTCATAGCTTCGTGACGGGCCATAATGATAATCGTTCCAACCATCGGCGTATAACACGGAGTTGTTCGCCCCAAAAGCCAAATGATTCTCCCAGCTCAAAGTGGAATAATCATTTCCATAAATATTGAAATACCAGCTATTGGCCCTGAATACATCTAATGACGCGTCATACATGGTTGCCATCATTTCTGCCATCATCTTATCGCCTTTTTTGTCTTTGATCTTTACTTTCCATTCCTCTTTTTGGCCGGGCAATAATTTATTCCGGAAAGTTTCAAATTCAACATCAAGCTCTTTATTTGTCCACGGAACAGAAATAGTCGCATCATGCTCGTACTCCCTGCCATTTTTTACAAACACCAGGTGAATGGAAAAATTTCCCCGGTGTTTTTCCCCGATCGGAATCTCAATTCTTTTTTGTTCATTGCTCAATATAAGCCACTCGCGCTTTACAGACTTACCCTGTTCTTCAATATCATACATCACTTTTACATCATTCTCCTTTGTTCCCAATATAAAAACAGCTTTTTCTCCCGGCTCTCCGTCTCCCTTAACCAGAGTGAACCAATCGGTACTATTAGTTGGCAGTGCTGTTCCCTTTTCAGAATATACCGTAAAGTATTTAACATCTTTCACGTCTTCGCCAAACTTATCCTTTGTATGGGCTTCCATTACATACACCCCCGGCCTCCAATTACCAATATCACTTATTATGAGCTCCCTGCTCTTCTCTGTATCGAAATTATTTTCGAAGATCTTTTCTCCCCGTTCCCATGTGAACATATTACTTTCGTCAGCATATACATCTTTCGGAAAAGCAGTGTAATATTCTTCTTTTGTCATAATGAACCGATCGGGCTTTTCCCATAAACGGTTTCTGAAAACTCTATCGGGTTCTTTTACTTTATAAATTTCGATTTTACCCTGACCGGCCTCAAACACACCATTAGTATTGCTCGTGGATATCTCAAATTTTTTGTCCACATCCTTATTTATCTGGGCCGGAATATTTACAATTAAGTTAAGTGCATTGTACGCCACCGACACAACTGTTTGCGAACTTCGTGTTTCACCGTTAATATCTGTCACATCTGCATAAATAGTATATACATAGGTAGGTGATGAAGAGGGGGGAATACTCATATCGGCAATGGCTTTGAAGTTAATGACAAAGCCCCCTGTATCATTTGTTGTTGCAACACCGTTGGTGATCTCCATTTGAGGGGAAGAAGGATAATATCCTCTCCAGTACCACCACCAATAAGGGAATGAGGCATTTCGCACAACGCGGTACTTTACTTCGGCTCCATCAATGTTTGACCCGGCATAAGCTTTGGCGGTTCCCGCCGCTTTTATTTCATCATTCAACCTGTATACTCCTTTAACAGGAGAAAAATTCACTTCAAACTTCGGGCGTTTATAGTCCTCCACGGATATATTAACAGTTCCGTACCCATCTCCTATAGTCATATTACCATTCAGCACACCGTTTGGGGCGGTAAATGTGCCGCTGTATGATCCGTATTCATTTGTTGTCAGATCCAGTGAAGAAATTTTCTGATAATTCACATCATAAAATGTAACTGTGGTGAATTTATTAGCCAGGACCTCATTTCGCCTGCCATCGGTGTTGATCATTATTCCTTTAAAATATATGGTTTGACCCGGCCTGTAAATAGCCCGGTCAGTAAACAAAATAGTGCGCGGTTCCATTTTCGGTTCATAAGGCGTTTGCCGGTACATGTAAAGCGAACTTTCGGTTCTGTACCGATCTTTGCCGTTTATCAACTCGACATCGAAATTGGCATACTCCTTTCTGGGGGATGCCGCAAAATATCCCTGATCATTAGTTACATAACTATCGGATTTTATAAAATCGTACTTACGCGTTTTATAATTGTATTCCGAATACCACAAATTACCCGTTACACTTTTGAGTGGATTCCCGGTTTCCCTGTCCATCACATAAAACTCATACCCTCCATTTGATAACCTGCGGTTCACAAAACTTAAATTGGAAATCCAGGTGAAATCATATGCAATACCATTTTCTGTAACCTCAAACGAAGGCTTATCACTTATCATAACAAGGTAATAGCCTGCACCAAGTTCCGGTATTTTAAATTCAAGGTAATGAGTCTGAAAATCTCCATCGTCAGGTAAGCTGATCTCCCATTCTTTTGCAGGTTTTAATTTTAAATACTCCTGCATCATTTGTTTTGTATCATATCCTTCATAGTTGTTGTATTTACGCAAGTATTTTTCAAATTCGACAGGAACAGCACGTGCGTAAATTTTTGTGAGATTTTTATATGCTAAATAACCTCTGAATGGTTTATTGACGAGGTTTACTTTTTCAAGTGTGAATGTCATATTCTTAAGCCTGATACTTGATTCCAAGGCGAGACATTGTTCGGCTCCAAATGAGCCGGGGAAACGCGCATTTACCTCTTTACAAACGGCAACCGCTTTTTTATTAAACCATTTATTTATGCCCTCTTGGGTATTCTCCTCTGATTTCCGCGGATCATATTTGCCTGCCTTTTCAGTATATAATTGTGCTATTGCATAACTGACCTCGGCAGAAGATGCGTGTTTGATAAATTTTTGTTCGAGCACGCCGAGTGCTTTTAAATATAAACTATCATTAATGCCGGTAACCGCATGCTTCCTCACAAAATGCAATCGTTTCAGATCGGCATCGATCAATGCTGCGGGATCGTTATCTCCGGAATGAAACGAAAGCAAATTCTGCAAAATGCGCGTAGCATAATATTTAGTGCTTAGTGTGTCCTTATTGGCAATATCCAGTTTTATAAACTTGTCGGACTCATCAAAATAACTTTCTCCGGTCAATTCAAACTTGTAAGCGGGTCGTATTACATCGGGCTCGTCATTCATTAAAAAATCTATGGCACGATGCGCTACAAAATCGAATAGTGTGGGACGAAGCTTACGCGTATCATTTGTTCCGTTATACACGATGTCATCATAAATATTCAATGAGGTGAGTTTCAAACTATCAGCACTTTTTAAAGCCGATAAATGATGCTTGATGATCTGATCGAATAAGGTTTTAAGGTCCCAGGTTGAAATATCTTCCAATTTAATATTTACAACCTGTGAGCGTTGGGAGAATTTCCAGCGGTTATTATTATAGTACTGCTGGTAAATATCGGCCAGCATAGAATGTAGTATGGGAGTAACAGGATAGGCTGAACTTTTGATCTCATCGTTTAATTTATTGATTGACACAAACACCTCATTTTCCTGCATTTGCTGTTCAAACCGCAAGCGGTGCATAATTGCTTTTACTATTTGCGGAGCATTGTTATCGGTTTTCGCTTTCTTATAAATTGTTTCCACCGTTTCGAGACCCGATTTTGTAAGACCCAGACCGATAAGGGAATCTACTTTCCTCCATTCCTTTTCATAAGTGCTTCCTTTCGGAAATGTTAGCATAACAGGCTCTACATGTGCTTTAAAACTATACGCACTGATACCGATCGCGGTTGTAACTATGGCAAAAAATGCCACGAAAAAAATGTTTTTAGCCTTCATAGTTGTATGATTTTCCTATTGGATGCAAAGTAGTCCAAATTTCCATAAAAAATTCACTCTTGAACCACAAATGCTGATATTCTTATAAAAAACGGGTAATGTCTACTTCCTTATTCAACGTCTTATTCCCATTCAAGGTCTCACTAAAATGAACAGCGAAATACGGTGCCAGCATTATTCCCTTTGTTCCCATACCATTAAAGATTCCAATAGAACTATGTTTAGGATGCAGGCCGATCAAAGGTCTGCGATCACGAACAGTTGGACGAACTCCTGCTTCATGTGCAATAACCTGATAAGAGATCTTCAGAATACGATTTAATTTTTCGATCAATTCATTTTTACCTTGTTCGGTGGGAATTTCATTTAGATCGTTCCAGTTATGAGTAGCGCCTACTTTATAGACATCATTTCCCATAGGTAGGATGAAAACACCTTTGTTGATACATTTATCATCCGGAATAATACCGCCGGATAATTTAATCGTCAGGATTTCTCCCTTGGTCAATTTAAACGGAAGCCAATTGAAATAAGGATTTTCCCCTGCACGAAATCCTTCACAGAAAATTATTTTTTTTGCCCGGATTCCTTTATAATTAACTGATTCTCCATTCAGCAGAAGATCGGCATAATTGAATTTTTCTTCAATAATTAAATTCTGCTTTTTGAGGTGAGCCCTGAAAAGTGTCAGCATTTTTTTTACCTCCACATTTCCGGCCTGCTTAACAAAACCGGCGCCGTTACCGCTGTTTATAACCTCTGTTAAAAAATCCTGTTCAACAGTTCCTGATAAATATTTTTTTTGTTCTTCTTCTTTCGCCTTTTTCAGCCAAAGATCTTTTTCGCTTTTTTCAGCAAATAGTTTTACAATCTCCTTTTTGTAAAAAAGTTGCTCTCCTAAAATCTGTTCAAGATCTGTATAAAATTTTTCCGCAACAGGTAGCAGTTCATCTATCATCCAGCTTTGTGTGAGGCGCTTAAATACAATCGGATTATACAAGCCTGCTGCAACTTTTGAGGAAGAAGAATAATTCCAGTCGTCGACAACCAGTACCGCTTTGCCTTGCCCAATAAGTGTATGTGCCAATACTGTGCCGGCAATTCCCTGCCCCACAATCAAAAAATCGCAGAAGTATGATTGATCTGTACTCATTAAAATTTAAAGTTAATTAATTTAGAAACTGTTTAAAATTCATTTGATAAAAAGTATAAAGGGCATCTAAAAGGAAATCTCCTACTGAATTACTTAGTGTTGACCAAAACCCTATGTACCATGTATGAAACAAGCCTTACCGATGCCCAATG
>JACPDY010000101.1 GCA_016183775.1 Bacteroidota bacterium | reverse complement strand
TCCTTATGGACATCTATACCGCAACCGGTTGTTACAACCTGTTTGAATTTTATTTCTTGCATTACGTTTCATGTTTTGCACGAAGTTAAATATTCATCCTCGGTTGGTGTGCTTCATTCTAGCTCATGACCATTTCATGTTATTTGTTTTTTTGTTTCACTTTTAATCGGGATTTTTTTATTGCGCAATCCATCCTCCATCCACTGCCATCGAATGCCCGGTAACAAAGGATGACGAATCGGAACAAAGCCAAATCACTGCCTCTGCTACTTCTTCGGGCTGCCCCATCCTGCCGATGGGCTCCATGTTTTCAAATTGTTTCTCTACTTCTTTATTTTTTCCCGTAAAGCGGTCAACCATCGGGGTTTTAATTACACCGGGACAAACTACATTTACCCGGATGCCTTGTTTTGCATATTCAAGCGCAGCATTTTTTGTGAGTCCGATTACCCCGTGCTTGGAAGCGACATAAGCAGGAATTCCCGGAAATCCCACAAGTCCGGCAATGGAAGCATTGTTCACTATGGCTCCTTTGCCTTGCTTAAGCATGTGTGGAATTTCGTATTTCATACAATGCCATATTCCGCGCAGGTTTACATTGATGGTTTTGTTCCAGTTCTCTTCGGTGCATTCATGCGTATTGGCGGTTAATCCCTCTATGCCCGCATTGTTGAAAGCAAAATCCAACCGTCCGAATTTCTCAATCGTTGTGTCAACCATCATTCGCACATTTAATTCTTCTGATACATCACATTTGAAAAATATTGCTTCTCCTCCAAACCCTTTAATAATATTGAGTGTCTCATTGTCTTCCATCCAGTCGGCAATTAACACTTTGGCTCCTCGTTTTGCAAATCCAATCGCTGTGGCTCTGCCGATACCGAAACTCCCTCCGGTAATGATGGCTACTTTATTTTGAAAAGTTTGCTCCATGAAGTATTTATCTTGTTATAAGAAAAAATTACAGGATTCAGAATCCCAGCGCGAACCCATGCCAGAACATACATTGAAATTGTTCCCGCAAGAAAAACAAGAGCGGGAATTACCATAAGCGAGGTGATGATTGTGTGCATGGAATTTTTCATGGCCAAAAGTATTTACTGAAACGCTGATTTTTAAATGAGAGTAATCATATGTGGCGCTGATACTTATCATCCTTTCTCTCCATGCGTACTAAGTTTCTTAATAGAGTTTTGTTCCAACTCCCGGTTAAGGAAAAAGCTGATCACAGTGCGGATTAGAACGATTAATCCCAGCACATAAAGCGATTCCAGTTGCGGGTTATGTGCTGAATGTATGATATCTGCTGCGATAAGAAATTCCAAACCAAGAAGTAAATATGTGCCAAGTTGAATCCTGATTTTCTTGCGTTCATCAATAGAACCGATTTCTTTTTTACTTATCTCTGAACGAAAAAACTGGATGAGGCATAAAACAATTCCCCATAACATAATTACCATTCCGCATAGAACAACCAGATGAGCTATCGGGTCAAACAGGTCAAAAATCCAAGTCATTTTACTTTACTCTTAAAAGTTTAGCATTGACCGCTACTATTACTGTACTTAGGCTCATCAGCACCGCACCGATAGCCGGACTTAATAAGATATCCCATTTGAAAAGAACGCCCGCAGCCAGAGGCAAGGCTATAATATTATATCCGGTTGCCCAAGCCAGATTTTGGGTCATTTTCTTATAGGTCGCTTTGCCGAACAGGATTAAGCTTGTGATGTCCTTCGGATCGCTGTTTACCAAAACAATTCCAGCGGTTTCAGCGGCTATATCGCTTCCGCTTCCAACTGCAATTCCAACATCTGCCTGCGCCAGTGCGGGTGCGTCATTGACTCCATCTCCGGTCATAGCCACGAATTCGCCTTGGCCTTGCAGCTCCTTTATCTTTTCTAATTTCTGATGAGGCAACACTTCGGCAAAATACCCATCCATTGTTAATGTATCACTCACACTCTTTGCAATTTTGGCATTATCCCCTGTAAGAAGAATTGCCTTGATTCCATTATCATGAAGCGTCTTTATTGCTTGATAAGAAGTATCCCTGATTTTATCTGCAAAGGCAATAAAACCGATTAATTTTTCATTTTCGAATACAAATACCCTGGTTTCAACCGCTTCATCGGAATAACTTAATCCGAGTTTCTTCAGGAGAGCCGATCCTCCCGATTGAATTAACTTTCCTTCCACTTTTCCTTTTACACCAACTCCAGGCGTATATTCAAAATTTTCACAGGAAGGGATAGGAAGATTTTCTTCTTTCATCTTTTTTAATATCCCTTTTCCTATATAATGTTCCGAGTTTTGTTCTACTCCGGCAGCGAGCCGCAAAATCTCATTCTCCTTATACTTAGAATCAAGTGAAATAATTCTCGTTACCTCATGCGAACCGAGCGTAAGGGTCCCTGTTTTATCAAAAATAATGGTTGTAATTTTTCTGGCATTTTCAAATGCAGTTCTGTTCTTAATGAGTAAACCATTCTTTGCAGAAAGCGAAGTTGAAACCGCCACTACAAGCGGGACTGCCAGCCCTAGGGCATGAGGGCAGCAGATTACAATTACAGTTACCATTCTTTCCATCGCGAACTCAAACGGTTTTGCTCCTAAAGTCCACCAGAAAATGAATGTGGCAAAACCGGCTGCTAATGCAACAATGGTAAGTATGCGGGCGGCTTTATCTGCAAGCAACTGGGTTTTTGATTTTGTTTTCTGCGCCTCATCAATTAATTTGATTACACGGGACAGGTAAGAATCTTTTGATGCATGGCTGACGCTCACTTTCAGCGAGCCGCTCCCATTTTCTGAACCTGTAATTACTCCATTTATGGAACCCGCAATTACCTTATCGCCTTTTTGTTTTTTTACAGGAATGGATTCTCCGGTAAGCATGGATTCGTTCACATAACTTTCTCCTTCGGTAATTGTACCATCGGCAGCAATATTTTCTCCGGGTTTTATCAAAATCAAATCACCTTCTTTCAGGGAATCAGTTTTTACTTCCATGATATGACTTCCATGAATCATGTGTGCATTGGATGGCATAAGCTGAACGAGCAATTCCAATTCTCTTGACGCACCCGCTATGGATTTCATTTCGATCCAATGGCCAAGCAGCATAATCAGGATAAGGGTACAGAGTTCCCAAAAGAAATCCATTCCTTGCAATCCAAAAACAATCGCCACGCTGTACGCATAAGCTACAGTAATTGCAACCCCAATTAAGGTCATCATGCCGGGTGCGCCCTTTTTTAATTCATCTGCCAATCCTTTGAGGAAAGGATAACCTCCATAAAAAAATACTACAGATGATAAAGCCAAAAGCGCATATTTTGAACCAATAAATTGAATCCTGAACCCGAACCAATGCTGGATCATTTCAGAAAGAAGCATTACAGGGATGGTAATGATAAGTGTAACAAGGAACCTTCGTCTGAAATCCGAAATCATTCCTGCATGATCATGATGATTGTCTTGTTCATACCGCGTCTTCGCATACGAATGATCTATTTCATGAGATGAATGTGATATATGAGCAGTATGTTGGTGGTTCATTAATATAATTTCTAGTATTTGTTAAAATTCTTCTTCTGGATTTTGATGCACGCTCCGAATCATAAGAAATTCATTAATGTTCTCAGTATCTAATGCACCTACTAAAATGCCATCATCAAACACCGGACTAAAGGTGTCTCCGTCCGCAGTCATCTTCTGAAAAATATCCTTTAGTGGCATTTCGGGTTTCAGTGCTAAATAAACTTTCCTCATTACATTTGCAACTGGTGTTTTTCCCCCGGTTTCTTTCAATCCTTTGATAATATCCTTCCTTGTTAAAATACCTTCTACATGATCACCTTCTCCTACTAAAAATTCCTTTTCCTGTCCGCCAAGCAATAGCTCTGTTGCCGCATCAAGTGTATCGGTTGGAGAAAGAAGGGTAAACTTTCGCATGAACACATCTTTCACTTTGTATCCTGTCAAAGCGCTTCGTGCGGTTTCATATTGCGCTTCAGCGCTTGCACCGAGGTAAATGAAAATGCCGATGAACACCAGCCAAAAATTACCAAAAAAACCTGCGAATACAAACAGCATGGCAAGAAACTGTCCTATACCCGCTGCAATTCTTGTCGCCCTTCCCCGCTCGAATTTGTAACTAAGGAGGGCGCGAAGCACCCTTCCTCCATCCATAGGAAATGCAGGAATGAGGTTAAATAACACAAGCACAACATTCACCGCCATTAGGTTGAACAGAAAATTTTCCCCGCCCATCATGGAATGAGTATTTTGCTGCATGGACTGAATATCTTCTGAGGTCGGCAATAAATTTGTGACAGAAAGGAATACATATAGCCCGACTGCAATTACCACATTCACCACAGGCCCCATGATGGCAACCTGCAATTCCTGCCCCGGTTTTTCAGGCAGCCGTTCCATGCTTGCAATTCCGCCAATGGGAAGCAGAGTAATATTTCGCGTTTGTATGGCGAATCGTTTTGCAGTGAGCGCATGCCCGAATTCGTGCAGCACTACACAGCAGAAAACAGCAAGAATAAATCCAACACCGGCAAGTCCATCCTTCCATCCGTGCCCCATTTGGTAATGCATGACAAAAATCCACCCCAACAGGATGAGAAATGTCCAGTGAACAAAGAGCTTTGTTCCTGAATATTTACCAAGATAAAGCGACCACTTCATTCTATTGAGCTTTTAATGATGAATTATAAACCCCTGCAATACAAGCACCGATGAGCCAGCAAATGATGAATATTTCGATCAAGCCGATAAATGCTTCAGTAAAGGAAATATCCATCCTTACGACAGACGAAAAGTCCATTCCGTGAATAATGCTGTTGAAGAATAAAACGGTTCCCTCTTTTCCTACTGTAGCCATCAGAATAATGCATCCGAGATGAAGCAATGCCCCCGTAACTCCAAATGCCAGGCCGAATTTTCTCACGTTAATGCGATTCATGATCTTTTTCTGATTTATGTGTTTGCTTGTGGCCCGAATGCATCATTGGCATCAGCAGATGGCAGGCAAACATGGCTATAATGAAAATGAATAATGACACATCTTTTCCAAGTCCTAAATAAGGCGCAATGAAAATCAGCAGCAAAGGCAAAGTGCAGCCGATGAGCATCCATATTATATGCTTTGTCATTATGGTACAGTTACTGGTTTTATTTTACCTGCAATATCATTTATTACAGATGGATCAATAAGCGTACTGGTATCCCCGAAATCCTTTGTTTCTCCCTGAAGAATTTTCTTCAAAATTCTTCTCATAATTTTACCCGAGCGCGTTTTCGGAAGGCCCTTTACAAAAAATATTTTTTCAGGCTTTGCAATAGGTCCAACAGTTTTGCTTACCAAATCGGTAATTTCCTTTTTGATTTCTTTTTCATCACCAGCGTGATTTCTGCTAATTACGAACGCGGCAATAGCATTTCCTTTAATTGGATGCGAATAACCGATAACGGCAGATTCAACGATACTTTCCTGCCGGTTAATGGCATTTTCAATTTCAGCAGTGCCAAGCAAGTGACCCGAAACTTTGATCACATCATCGGTGCGCCCGGTAATCCTGTAATATCCGTTCTTATCCCGTTTGCAATTGTCTTCGGAAAAATATAATCCGGGGAATTGTGTGAAATAGGTCTTTTTACACCGCTCGTGGTTTTTATAGATGGTCTTCAGCATTCCCGGCCAGGGCTTGCTGAAGCAGAGGTTTCCCTCCACCTCATTGCCTTTTAGTTCTTCTCCTTTCTCATTAACGATCACCGGAACAATACCCGGGAGCGGGAACATAGCATAACCGGGTTTCTGTTCTTTAATAGCCGGAAGAGGGGAGATCATGATACCCCCGGTTTCGGTTTGCCACCATGTATCTACAATAGGACATTTTTCTTTCCCGATATTTTTATGATACCAATGCCATGCAGATTCATTAATGGGTTCGCCTACTGTTCCCAGAAGCTTTAATGAAGCCAGATCATATTTTTCAGTAGGCGGGATTCCAAATGTTTCCAATGTCCTTATAGCAGTGGGAGAAGTATAAAATACATTTACCTTATTTTTCCCGACAATGCTCCACCAGCGGCTTTCATCCGGCCAGGTTGGAACCCCCTCGAACATTACGGAAGTAACCCCGGACAGCAGGGGAGCATATACTATATAGCTGTGTCCCGTAATCCAGCCGATGTCCGCGGTACACCAGTAAATGTCAGTTGGACCACAGCGAAAGACGTTTCTGAAAGTATAATCGGCATATACCATATAGCCGCCAATAGCATGCACTATCCCTTTGGGCTTACCGGTTGAGCCGGAAGTATACAGAATGAACAGCGTATCTTCCGCATCCATTTCCTCTGCCGGGCACATGTCATTTACTTTTATTTCTTCGCCTTTCCACCAAACATCCCTTTCTTCAACCAGGGAAACGGATTCTCCCGTTCTCCGTACAAGAATTACTTTATTCACAGATCGACAATTTTCCAGTGCCTCATCAGCAATTTTTTTTAATGGAATCTTTTTATCTCCGCGATAAGCGCCATCCGAAGTAATCAGAAGTTTGGCCTCAGCATCATTTATCCTGCTTGCCAGCGAACCGGAAGAAAATCCGGCATATACTACAGAATGAACTGCTCCAATCCGGGCACAGGCAAGCATGGAAATAACCAATTCAGGGATCATTGGGAGGTATATACAAACCGTATCTCCTTTTTTTATACCGTTATTTTTCAGCACATTGGCAAAACGACAAACTTTCAGAAAAAGCTCGCGGTAAGAAATTGAAATGAATTTTTCATTCGGGTCATTTGGCTCCCAGATGAAAGCGGTTTTGTTTCCATTTTTCTTTAAATGTCTATCAAGGCAATTTTCAGTAATGTTCAATTTTCCTTCGATAAACCACCGGATATCCGGCTTAGTGAAATTCCACTCAAGTGTTTTAGTCCATTTCTTTCCCCATAAAAATTCATTGGCTTTCTCTTCCCAGAATTTTTCAGGGTTAGAAATAGCATTTGCGTATTCCCGTTCGTAATCCTCGTAAGAATTTATTTCAGGTCTCATTCTGTTTTATTTAATTTAAAATCCTACTATTGCTTCTACCATGAATCCTTTAAAATTTCCTCCCTCGTAAACTGAACCAGTCCACCCATCTCCGGAATAGTTTTGATTTACATACTCGGCTTTTATCATTACTTCATTCGTGAGAAACCATCCTGCACCGGCATTTATTCTGTCTATTGACTTTGTTTCAGCCGGGTTGTTGTTTCCATTGGTTGAGGGCACTGCATCTTTGCCAGTAACCAGATTGTAACGGGCTCCACCATAAAACTGCTCCATGCTGCCGAAACGATAAATCAATTCTGCGCCCGTTTGCGTATAACTGCCCCCAGTAACCGTTCTGCTTACATCCCCTGTTATCATCTCATATATTCCGAAAAACTCCAGTCCTTTGTATTTTATAAATGGGTTTATCTGCCAGGAGAGATATTTCCAGAAGCCGGGAGAAAAACGTCCGCTTCGGAAGTTATCGTCTTCGTTGTATATCTGCATCACATTATAGTAGCGCGAGCCAGTCCGGTCTCCACTGTATAAGTATTGTCCATTGTCGTATCCGGGAGATAGATAAAAGGAACCCATAAGGCGAAGGCGAAAATCCTTGTTAAACGTTTTATCGTAGCCCAGTTTACCATAATAAGACGGTTTCGGGCTTTTCGCTCCTTTAACTACAGTTTGATTTAAGTTTCCATTTGAAACAGCAGCTACAAGAAGCATGTTGTATTTCTGAAAAATTAATTCTCCAAATACTTCCGTATTGAAAGCATCCATAATATAATTTCCTACAAAGGGATTATAGATAGCCTTTGCATTATCCGACCTGCGAAAATGCGCGTCACCGTAATTTATTTCATCCATCCCCACCTTTACGGTCATTACATTCATTAACCTTTTCAGGAAATCCTTTTTGATGAAATCAAGTTTATCAACCTGGAGATATCCTCCTTTTACCCATGCTTCATTATGATGTCTGGAAGAAAGATAAGTGACCAGACTCATTCTCATTCCATCCGCGAGTTGTACATCGAGGTTCAGATTAGCTGTGGGTAAATTAAAATTATTACCAAGAGTGGCCAATGTATCCTTACTTTTTGTACTATGATCCAAAGCCTGAAACTGGATAGCAAAATCCCCGCCTATCCGGACTTTTATTCCGTCAAAAAGCGTTTGGGCTGTATCTTTTGAAGTTTCAAACCGGTTAATTCCCTGCAAGCCCGTTGGCCGGAAATACTGAAGTGTTCTTTTTTCCTGGGCTATGCCCATATTCAGAGTGAAAATTGCTGATATGGCGGCACATAGCAAATGGTTAATTCTCATGTGTTAGGTTTTTATTATCGCAAAACATAAAATAAAAGCGGATAGATACTTTGTCTCCAGTCTTGAAAGCTCCCATCAGGAACTCTGGCGGTTTAATGCCAAAATCAGTCATGTTGATTGCTAACTCTCCGCTAAACTTCAGATGTTTTCCGATTTTTTGGTGTGTGACTTTTGATTGTATGTTTTTAGCAATTCCTGCAATTGTTAATTCTCCCGTTGTATTCATCTGGTCCTTATCAATAATATGGTCTGTAAGCGTGTAACTTATTTCAGGAAATTTCTCTGCCTTAAATGCTTTATACATATTCTCGTCCATTCCTTTCTTCCCGCTTTTCAAGTAATTTACCGGGATGCTGATTTTTGCGTAAGTGATTTTTTTAAGGTCATCACCATCCGATTCCGCGGTTAATACACCTTCTATCTTTTCCGCAGTAACAACCCAATCATGGAGAGTGGAAGTGCCGTACAGATAGACAAAACTTATCTGGGGATCGAGCCCATATTTTACCGGGAGCTGACGCGATGGATAAAATGCAAAAATTCCCGTTAACAGAAATAGTACTACCGCAAGGCCGAAAACCTTTTTTGCCGGAATATTATTTTTAAACTTTCCCTTATCCAAAGTAATTTTTATAGTTATTTGTTATGGACTACGTCTCTTTTAAAACAATCCTCATAGCATTCCAACGCCTTTTGGATCACATTGTGAGCTTCATCCCTTCCGAATGCATTTACCAGTTCCACAGAAGGCTTGATCTCCTTACCCGGAATATTCTTGTAGGTGAGAAAATAATGCTTCAGCCGGTTGATCATTGCCTCTGGAACGTGCTCAATGTCTTTCCAGGATGCATAAACTTCATCGCCCTTCAGCACCGCAATGATTTTATCATCGGCTTCTTCTTTGTCAATCATCCGCAGGCCCCCAATGGGTATGGCATGAAGCAATATATCTCCGTGAATAATGGAGCGCTCGCAAAGCACGCAAACATCCAGGGGATCCCCATCACCTAATGGGATTTTTCTCCCTGTTTGCACCGAGTCGTGTTTAGCCACAAGAGGCCCGCAAAAGGTGCGAGGAATAAACCCGTATAATGCGGGCACAACGTTTGAAAATTTCTGGGGACGATCAATGGTCAGGTATCCGCTTTCTTTATCAACTTCGTATTTTACGGTATCGGTGGGAACTATTTCCACATACACGGTGATTTCTTCGGGTGTATTTTTACCGGGCTCGATTCCATGCCAGGGATGCGCTCTAAAGAGGGGGTAGTTGCGATTGTTCATGGCATTTGCTCTACATATGGTCCGATGAAATGGGATAAGAAATTCCATCAGTGCTATCGTAAATTCCATAAGGAGCAAAAAGCTGCATTTTGCTCTTTGAATCAGTAATTGCTTCCCGACATTTGGAAAAATTATTTTCTTCTTCTAATGCGAGTTCTTCCATTCCCCATTTGCTGTCTGCATTGCCGGAGCTATATTCAGTGGGTGCTGATTTCTGTGGTATGAAATTGTTTTTCATAATTTTACTTTTTGCTCTTAGATATTGGTTATTCTCTTTCTAAAACATGAGTAATGGTTGTGGATGCCGTGCCTCCTATACTTTGGATCACTCCAATACGCGCTTCTTTCTTTATTTTATTGTTTTCAGCTCTGTCAGTCAGTTGAAGATAGGCTTCCACCGCCTGATAAACTCCTGATGCTCCAAGGGCATGTCCTCTTGCTTTCAACCCGCCAAAAGTTGAAATGGGAATTTTTCCATCACCGAATATTTCTCCCTCTTCGGCAAGTTTCCAGCCCTCACCGGGTTTAGCGAATCCCATTGCTTCAAGGGAAAGCGTAGCGATAATGGAATAAGCATCGTGCAGTTCAAAAAAATCAACATCCTTTGCCGTGATGCCTGCCATAGCAAATGCTTTTTGTCCGGAACGTTGAATTCCCTCGGCAGCAAGGGGAGAAGTGCGGCTGCTTATTCCAACGTGTTCAGTTGATGCGGCAGATCCCGTAATTTTTACGCATGGATAATTTCCTCTAGATTTTGGCGAAGGATATTTTGATAAGATAATCGCTGCCGCGCCATCGCATATGGGAGAAGCATCGTAAATACGCACGGGCTCAGAAATATATTTGGATTGCAAGTATTGATCGCGGGTTATTTCCTTTTTAAATAAAGCGTTCGGGTTAAGCATTGCATTTTTATGCGCATTAATTCCGAACATTCCGAATGAATCAGGCGAAACTCTATAATGCTTGATATACATGCTCATTAACCGGGAGTTTAGCGTAACAAAGCTTTCTCCGCGGCTTCCCTCCGTTTCCCAATCGGATGCCGTAGCAATAGCTCGTGTTACAAACTCCTTGTCTTCATGTGACATTTTCTCCAATCCGCATATTGCCACAGTTTCGCAAAAACCGCTCAGGATTGCCATTATACCGGCTCGAATGGCTGCACCTCCCGAACCACAGGCTGCTTCTACAGTAACCGATTCCGTTCCCTTCAACCCGGCTGCTGAGGCCACGAGAGACCCTAATTGCTGCTGGTAATTCAACATGCCCGATAGCATATTGCCTATATAGATCGCATCTACTTCTTCCACACCTGCATCATCCATTGCTTCACGGACAGCTTTGGCACCCATCTCGCGGATGCTAAAAGGAGATTTTTTCTCCACCTGCAACTGGGCGGCACCAACGATATAAACTTTGGATGGTGAATTCATGTTTAAATCATCAATAATGGTTCAATAATTATTTTTTTAATGTCATCAAGCCCTAATTCCCATATGTAAACAGGGAGTTCGCTGAAAATTCCATTGCCCTTTTTATAGGTATCCCAGAATTCATTTTTATTCTCAGCGGGAAGAAAGCATAGCTTTTCCGAAGGATAAATTTTATATCCACTGCCATTTTCAGCTACCTTGAAACTTACAAACTGACCTTTAATCGTTTTATTCTCGTCTGTTATAATTTCAGTGTTTTTAAAATGCGGACTCGACAGATCATAAATATGATAGTCGGTCATTAAAATATTTTTCTTTTTTGTTTTCATGGTTAATACATGTGAAGTCCTCCATTAATCGCCATGTTTGCTCCGGTGATATATTTCGCATCATCTGAAGCAAGATAAGTGACGAGTTTTGCAATCTCTTCCGGAGTTCCTAATCTCCCAACTGGAATTTGGGCTACAATTTTCTCCCTGATTTCTTCTTTTATTGCCATTACCATAGAAGTAGCAATGTATCCGGGAGAAATGGAATTAACCGTAATGCCTTTTTTAGCTGTTTCCAGGGCAAGCGACTTGCTGAAGCCATACATTCCGGATTTTGCTGTGGAATAATTTGTCTGGCCGAATTGACCTTTTTGTCCGTTAACCGATGATATATTGATAATTCTTCCCCATCCTTTTGCAATCATTCCTTCAATGGCCAAGCGAGTACAGTTAAAAA
This sequence comes from Bacteroidota bacterium, assembly GCA_016183775.1. Classification (NCBI taxonomy): domain Bacteria; kingdom Pseudomonadati; phylum Bacteroidota; species Bacteroidota bacterium. The sequence goes on along the minus strand of JACPDY010000101.1, from coordinate 9,981 downwards.
CGCTGTGCAGGTTTGTATCAATAACTTCATACCATTGTTCTGGAGTCATTTTATGCAGTGGAGTATCTCGCGTGATCCCGGCATTGTTTACCAGCACATCTATAGCCCCAGCTTTTTCTGCGATCTCCTTCATCATCTTTTGTGTGGATTTATAATCCGCCACATTTCCCTCCACTACTTTTACATCAATTCCCATTTTCAACTGGTCGTCCCTCCATTTTTTCGCTTCTTCGCGCCACTTCATTGCTTTGGTGAAATCGCGGTAGTTGGCGACAACAGTATAACCTTCCTTGTACAAAAATTCGCAGATAGAAGTTCCAATGCCTCCGGTTCCGCCTGTGACTAATGCTACTTTATTATTAGGAGTGCGCATGATTTTTTTCGTGAGCGTTATCAGGAAAACAATGCGAACATTTTTCTCTCACATAAGTTCCCGGTGCAGGTTCAATAATTTTATATTCTTTATTTCCTTCTTTGGCAGGTGCGTTTATTTTTTTTCCTGAATGCGAGGCAAGCCATTCGCTCCACGGAGTCCACCAGCTACCCTCAAAGTGTTTTGAGGTTTCTTTCCATTTTTCGTATCCATAGCCCAGTTTGCCAAATCGGCTGTATCCATATTTCTTTCTCGATGGAGGATTGGCAATCCCCATTACATGGCCTGAATCACCCAGAACGAATTCAACCGGGCCGCTCAGGAGTTCTGTTGTCGTGAAGGCAGTCTGGGGAGGAGAAATATGATCTTCGCGAGTGGCAACAATAAATGTCGGAATATCTATTTGGCCCAAGTCAATAGGAGTATCGCACATTCTGAGTGCATTTTTCCTGCTCAATTTGTTTCCCAATACCATTTCCCGCAGATAGTAGCTATACATTTTTGCCGGAAGATTGGTATTGTCGTTCGTCCAAAAGAGGACATCAAAAGCCGTTGGTTTTTTCCCCTTCAGGTAATTGTTAACTACATAGTTCCAAATGAGGTCGTTGGCACGGATCAGATTGAATGCCCTTTCCATATCATGCCCATGCATGACCCCCTGTTTTTGTAGTTCTCCCCGTTCCAGTTTTCTTACTAGCGCCTGATCAATTACATCTCCCATCGGACCAACATCAGAAAAGTCAAGCATAGAGGCAAGGAATGTCGCTGACTGAGCAGAAATATTTTTTTGTGCATACATCACAGCCAATGCTGTCCCCAATAATGTACCGCCCAAGCAATAGCCGAGCATATTCACTTTTTTACCATTCGTTATAGATTGGATCACCTCTGCTGACCTCAGGATACCCTTTTCGACATAATCATCGAAAGAAGTATTACGCATGAATGGCGTTGGGTTTTTCCATGAAATCATAAATACCGTAAATCCTTTTTCTACCATAAATCGAGCAAAGGAATTTTCGGGCTGAAGGTCAAGAATGTAATATTTATTGATCCAGGGAGGGATGATGAGAAGAGGATTCTCATAGACCTTTTTTCCAGCCGGTTTGTATTGAATTAACTGGATCAACTCGTTCTGATAAACCACCGCACCTGGAGTAATTGCAAGATTCTTACCCACTTCAAAGGCCGTTTCATCCATTTGCGTTATACGCCCCTTTTTGACATCTGTCAGCAGATTCTTATACCCCTGCTTTAAACTTTCACCCTTGGTTTCCTGCGCAAGCTGGATTACTTCCGGGTTGGTAGCTGCAAAATTGGAAGGCGACAGCGCATCAATGTAATGGTTCATGTAAAACGATAACTTACGCTTACGGCCCTCTTCCATATCAACATCATTGACAGATTTCTGCATAAATTCCGTAACCAACAAATAGCTTTGTTTTATATAGTCGAAAAACGGCTGATCCTTCCATTCAGGCGCTTTGAAGCGCTTGTCCTCATGCCTAGGTTCAATTACAGGAGAATATGCTTCTCCATCTTTTCTGTTAAACATTGATAGAAATAATTTTTGCTGCTTATCAAGAAAATTCAGGTAGTTGGCCTGGATCTTAACCATTTCTTCAGGCTCAGCAAATACCTTGCTTGCAAAAGAGGAATAAGTTAATCCTATATCGCGCAGGTCATGCTGGTAGCCCGATAGATTTTCAAAGTAGTTCTGAATGATTTTCTGGTTCGCCCGGAAGGTTTCTTCAAAAATATCCTTCAGGTCGTTTTCCGATTCTTTCATAGCGAAGGATTGGGTAAATAATTTGCAGATGGATTATACGGCTGCTTCTTCTTTTACCGCGTCTTTCCACCAATGTGTAGCCCAGTCGCTAAATATTTCTGCATTTTTTTTCTGGAAGTGATTCAGAATTTGCACCTGGTTATTCAGGTTCTTTGAAAACCGTTCATTGAAATTGAGAGCGAGGTTGATATGCTTATTATAAATATCCGTCATCTTTTTTGTATTCGCGATTGACTGATTTGATGATTCCTCAAGACGCTTTTCGATTAATTGAATCAGGGATTGAATTTCTTCATTATCTGAAACATCAAGATTCCTGAGAGCGTCTGCCAACTTTGCATTGAAATCAACGCATGATTGCAATTGCTGGGATTGAATGTCAATAATAGTATCAATGGCATCCTCTGAAAGTTCTATTGAATTACCGAATGCCTTTTTGGTTTCGCTGATCAATGAGGTACTGGCAAATTCCTTATTGAAAAATTGTTTCTCAAGAGACTCAACAAATTTCTTGTTTGCATCAAAGGCAGACTCAATTTGCTTTGAAGAGGAATCTATGATCTCGCGGATAGTTTCCTTTGATTTTTGTGAAACGGCTTCGATGTTCTCTTTGAACTTTGCCTGCCCATTAGATGATTTTTTCATTTTAATTATTTTTTTGATTAGACATTTGAGTTGATTATTATTTTTTGCTTTTTCCGGTAGTTTTTTTGTTCTCTTTTTTCGTGCTATTAAGCAAATCTGACCAGAGATTCATGTTGTTTTTTGTGAGAACCTCCATTTGCTTGTTAGCAGTTTCAAGCATTCTTTGAAAATCCTTTGAAGATCGGCCGGAGATGGCGATATAATTATTCAGCGTCCTTTTGATTTCTTCATCCGCCATGCGGATATTTTCCTCAGTACTCTTGCGGAATGAGTCATACAAACTGTCGAAATCAACATTTGCCGTCTTGAAGGTTTCATTGAATACTTTAAAGAATTTATGATTGATATCCGCAATTTGTTTTGTCTGCAATTTATAGGCATTCAATACAGAATCTGTGATATTCTCGCCATCTGGCTTCCCAAATGACTTTCCGGAATATAAATTCAGAAATGATGACATCATATTTCTTGATTGTTCAGCCATATTTTCAAAATTCTTCCTCAGCTGTTCTGTGCCGGATGTGAACAGTTCAGGATTTATGCCTGATTTTATTTTATCTGCTTTAACCGGATTGAAGAAATTATTGAACAGATCATAACTGAATTCCATCTGCTTACGGTAAATATCTGACATGGTGGAAAATGTTTCTGAAAATAATTTGTTGGCTGAAGAAATATTTTCTTCGAGCGTGTCGGTATCAAAGTTTTTGTTTCGCATTGATTTTATTTTTTTGTGGTACAAAGAAATTACTGTTTTATTTCTACTGGAATGACTATTCTCATTTCCCAGCCTGATTATTATCAGTTTTGTTTATTTCATATAAATGTTTTCTACCTTATAAAATACTATACCATTTGTGCCAGCATAATTGTTGACTTGCTTCTCTATGCGCATTTATCTCCTCATCATGAGCAATGATGCCCACACTTATAGTGTTCATCATCTCTTATTAAGTTTTGAACGAATCAGTTCGATTAATTCATCGCTATCAAAGGGTTTAGTCAGATAACCATCTGCGCCAAGTTCCATTGCCCATTTCAAATCATTTTTCTCGGATTTAGCTGAGAGAAATATGAATGGAATGTTTTTTTGCTTAATCATCTGGGATAATTCAGTCAGTACCTCATAGCCGTTCTTTTTCGGCATTAGAATATCACATAAAATTAAATCAGGGAGATGCTTTTGAGCGTTTATTATCCCTTCTTTGCCGTTTGATGCAGGTATGGCTTTAAAACCGGCCAATTCAAGTATTTCAGATATGTTTTCAAGAATTGACACCGTATCTTCTATAACCAGAATAGTTGTTTTCATGATTAAATGCGCACGAAGTAAATAGATTCTTCTGTTTTACCTGCTCAGAATTCGACAGCCGGGCATTTTCCATAGCTAAAAGGTCACTGTCTTAAATTCCGGTATTAAAAATATTGATGCAAACATGCACATATATGTATGCATTGTGAAATGACATAAATCATTTTATGGCATGACTTATATCATTATACCATGAAAACGGTATCTACATTTTCGCAAAAAATCAGAATGACTTTATTATGCCAAATATATCTTCATACAAAAGCTGGACATTAAGGGAACAAGCGGACCTTTTTAAATCTCTGGCTCATCCATCCCGTATTGGAATCATAAAATTGCTTTTATCATCCGAACGCGGCAAAATGGCGGTGAAGGAAATTTATGAAAAGATGAGATTAGAGCAGTCCATTGCTTCGAGGCATCTTGGAATAATGAAAAACGTGGGATTTCTTCACAAAGAAACTAAGGGAAAGAATAGTTATTATAGCTTACGAATGGAACATCCTGTTATAAAATGTATTGCACAATGCATGGAGCGTAAATCTTAAAGTTGCCAGAATGGGTCGCCATTTTCCATTGTATGCTATCGCCCCAGAGTTCTTCGTAATCCTCCCTTATCACCCGCGGTTATTTCAGGTTTCCCGGTAATCATTCCCTGATTGTTCCGAACATCATTGCTGTAATCGCAACTATTGCGGTTATAGAGGGATTATTTATCAAAGACGGAGGTGTAAAATACGTATATGTCGTATAAATCTCTTTTAAACTCGTTCGAAATGTTGTTACCTTTGCCCGCCTTCGGTCGCCGAAGCGACCTTCGGCGGACCTAGTCCGCAGGGTCGCGAAGGTGATCATCATTTGGGTTCGAAGCGTAAACCTTCTTTCCTGCCTTCGGTCGCCGAAGCGACCTTCGGCGGATGCAGTCCGCAGTCGCGAAGGCGATCATAATTTAGTGTAATTTTAAAATCCACCTTTTAAGATAGTGGTGCTTAATTAAAAGTCTGAGTTGTTTTTTATCCGATAATTGTCTAAACCACATGAAGCTTCATCGATTTATTTTCTTTACTTTAATTCTGTTCGGTTGGAATTTATTGGCTCAACCTAATTCATCACAAATGGAAAACTTCGCGATAGTAATGCATGGAGGTGCGGGTACTATTCTTAAAAAAGATATGCCGCCTGAACTTGAAAAGCAGTATAGTGATAAAATGAAGGAAGCGCTGCAGGTTGGTTACGATACGCTTAAGAAAGGAGGGACGGCACTTTCTGCGGTTGAAGCTTCAATTAAAATCCTTGAAGATTCGCCGCTGTATAATGCCGGTAAAGGCTCTGCTTTCACATCTGACGGTAAGAATGAAATGGATGCGTCTGTTATGGACGGGAAATCATTGAAGGCGGGTGCTGTAGCCGGTGTGCGGACAATAAAGAATCCGGTTAGTGCGGCCCGGATGGTTATGGAAAAAACACCTCATGTACTTATCGCCGGTAAAGGAGCCGAAAAACTAGCGAAGGAAAACGGTTTGAAAATTGTGGACACTTCTTATTTTTTTGTTCAAAGGCGCTGGGATCAAATGCAAAGGGCAAAGAAAGAAGAAAAAATAAAACTCGATCATTCATCGGATACCAGTGGAAGTATTCAGCCGCTGAACGATATGTTTAATGATAAAAAATTCGGAACCGTGGGTGCAGTTGCACTCGACAAGTTCGGAAATCTGGCCGCAGGTACCTCAACCGGTGGAATGACCAATAAAAAGCCGGGGCGGGTTGGTGATTCACCTATCATTGGCGCGGGTACTTATGCAAATAATGCCACTTGCGCCATTTCCTGTACTGGTCATGGTGAATATTTTATCCGGTATGCAGTGGCCCACGATGTTTCGGCTTTAATGGAGTATAAAGCATTAACACTTGAACAGGCAGCCAATGAAGTGGTGATGAAAAAACTTGTGGAAGCAGGAGGAGAGGGTGGCCTTATCGGGATCGATGCAAAAGGGAACATTGCAATGCCTTTCAACTCGAAGGGTATGTATCGCGGTTTTGTAAAGAAAGGCGGAAAAATTTCGGTGATGATCTATAAAGACGATCTTCCTGAATAGGAAAATTTTATCTCTCGCCAAAATTACTCCTTCGCTATTTCTTTCTTAAAATATCAATAAGCGGACGATCCTGGATCCTGGAATCGATCCAGGCGATCAGGTCAAAATGTTCAAGGAATGCAGGTTTTCCGGATCTTTTCAGGAGTGATGTAATGTCTTCTTTCAGCTGTCTGAAAGCTGCGATTCTGCTATCCGAAGAATTGGCTTTATGTATCCTGTTTCCAAAAAAATTCAGGAGCGTTTCTTCAACTACATGAAGCGAGTCATTTTTTAGAATCCAACGTAATGAAGAGCCGGCCAGTCCTTGCAAGTGCTCGGAATGCCCGAGTTCGAAATGCACCATTAATAACATTAGCCTGGTTTCTTTTTGCACATCGTTACGGTTCCCTGATTTAAAATTCAGGATTTTATTTGCGTAGCGCAGTGATTCACGAAAATTACCGCATAAAAAATTGGCATAAAACAGATTGCCGAATATTACAATATTGCTGTTGGCATTCAGTGTACTATGAGTTATTGTTCGTTTAATGCTTTCCCAGGCGGCCAATGCCTTTTCAGGTCTTAATAAAATCAGTTCACTGCTTACGTAGTTGGAAGTAAGGCTGGCAATAAAGGCAAGTAAATTTTTATTTTTCATTTTTGGAGGCAATGAGAGGTAAAATGCTTTTCCCTTATTAAAGGTTGCTGAAGTTTCCTCAACTCTTTCAGTTCGGAATTGCGCTACCATAAACCTGGATAATGCTGCAATATAATTCTCAGCCCTGTTCTGTAGTTTCAATGGTTCCTTTTCAAGATAGTTAACCCATTCTTTTTGTTTCAGGTATGCCGCATCATTCCATTTTCCTATCCTGTCAGTACAAACAAAATGTATATAATAATAGTACCGTAATGAAGAGAAGGTCAATGCCTTTTTGGGTGATGATAGCAGGGGAGAGTTGATTATTGACTTGAGAATACGTTCGTTTTTTTTGTCCATCTTTTCCTGGCTATTTTCGGTAATTAGCTCTGCCCTCACAGTAAGTGCTCTGAAATCGGAAGCGTTTTTAATATAGGCCATGTAATCGTGTTCCTTCAGCGCGTCCGTCTTTAAATAATCATTCACCTTTTCCGATAACCCGGCTTTTCTGAGGGTGCCTATTTTCAATGAAAGCGCCAGGAGTACATACTCATATTTTTCGTGTTCAATGGCCAGTTTTTCAGCTTTTGACAGTAGTTGCAGGGTTAATTCTACCAGCCTTTTCTTTTCAAGTATCTCGGCCTTATGCAGCAGTTGTCTTAAGCGGCTGTCAATTGACACCTCATTGTGATAATCTGCAAGTGAATTTAATAAGGCCTCAAACAAGTAACTTTTCATTACTTTAAAATTCTTCAGAAAAGCCTCATCTTTTAACTTGTGTTTTAGTCCCGACTCATCATATACGGTCTGCTTATCAATTTTATCAAAGAGCTTTACATAACTATTATATCCCTTTTTACCTGTGGAATGCATCTTAAAATAGCGCTTCTCATGCTTGTCGAGCGATTTGATCAGGTTAAATAATTTGTCAGAAGGGGTCTTCATGTCATATTATATATTGTCGGAATACTTTATCTAAGATACGATATATGAATCTTAAACACCTTACTTTTGATGAAATATTATTTGACTGCCAAAGGCTTTTGGCGTAAATTCATTGAATGTTATCATTCGCCATGACTTCACCTGCAATCATAATCAGAATGTTAAGATTCCGGGTTTCTTATCTGATCGTATTGATTTTTACCGGTGTAATCAACTATGTATATTCTCAGGTGTCCGATAAAGTTTTCAATACAGCTTTACAGGATAATACAGTGGTGTTTCAACATACCAGCATGGCTATAGATCCGTATGTTACAGAAAGTCCTAAGTCCGGATTTATGACTAATGTAGATCTTCTTGATCAGTCTGTAAAAAAGGATGTATCTGCGTCTCAAAAAAAGGCGATAGAAGAAAATATTTCCGCGATGTCCATCAGCTTCAGAAGGAATATGGGGCAATGGGATGAAAAAATTGTATACCAGGGCTCATCACCTGGATGGCATGCAAACATTAACTTTTTGAAAGATGGTTTGAGTTTTGGTTTTTCGAGGGAGAAGGAAGATGAAAAACATCAATTGGATATTGGGGAAGTTGGTCGGGGTAAAGAAAAGCGCGAGTATATGGTGTGGAACCTTAATTTCAAAGGGGCTGACCTGGACGCATTTATTACAGCAGAAGGGAAAGTAGACAGCCATACTAATTACATTCTTGCTTTAAATAATGTGAAAGAGAATGTGCCGGATTACAAGATGATCACCTACAATGAAATATATAAAAATATTGACCTGAGGTATTATAATAACGGTAAGGATTTGAAGTATGATTTCATCGTAAAGCCAGGTGGGAGTCTTAGTCATATACAAATGGATTGTGAGGGAATTGAGAAGTTGAAAATCAATGAAAAAGGTGAGTTGGAGATTAAAACACCATGGGGGACCGTAGTTGAGGAACTGCCGGAGTCCTATCAAATTATAAATGGAGCGAAAAGACTTGTAAAGATTCAGTATAAAATTATTGGCAGAACGACCTTCGGTTTTGTTGCAAGTGAAAATTATATACTATCGGAAGCTTTGGTGATTGATCCTGTTACATTAGCCTGGTGTACCAGAAGTGGCTCAGCTAACGTAAATGCAAACGGGTATATACATGATATTGCTGTTGATGTTGCTGGTAATGTTTATGGTTCCTCCGATGGTGAGCCGAATTATTTAACAACTCCGGGAGTTTATTCGCAGGTGCAAATGCCCGGCGCTTCGTATGTCTTTAAGCTGAATAGTACCGCTACGGCACTTATTTGGGGGACATTTGTGCCTGGTGGCAATTTTGGACATAGTGCAATAGCTGTTGATAATTCGGGTAACGTTTGTGTTGTCGGAGCAAATTCCGGTAGTTTGATAACCACAGCAGGAGCATTCGATGTTACCCCAAATGGTGTTCAGGATGTGTTTATGTTCAAGTTAAATAATAGCGGAGCTGTGTTGTTGTATTCGACGTATATCGGTTCTTCAGGTACGGAGCAGGCTTATGATGTGATAATTGATGGAGCAGGGAGGGTGTGTATTACCGGGACCACTAATGGCGGCGGATTTCCTACAACTGCAGGGGCATTTGATTTAACTTTTAATGGTGCCACTGATGCGTTTTTTTGTAAGATCAATCCTGCGGGTTCAGGAATTGCAGATATGGTGTATTCTACATTTATTGGTGGGAGCGGTAGCGAAGATGGAGTTTGCCTCGCAATAGATGCTGTTAATATGGCTTATATCGGTGGTGTAACTACTTCAAATAATTTTCCTGTCTCTGTGGGGGCATATGACGGCTCCTTTAATGGTTCAACTGATGCATTTGTATTTGGAATAAATCCTGCGGGAACAGGTTTGGCAGACAGGATTTATTCAACGTACTACGGTGGTACTGGTAGTGATGAATGTATTGGTATTGCGGCAAATTCTGCCGGAGAAGTTTTTATTACAGGAAATACAACTTCCGCCAGTCTGCCTGTTACAGCGGGATGTTATGACAATGTTTATAATGGTACCGGTGATATTTTTGTAGCTAAACTCAATTCCGCAGGAAGTACGCTTTTATATTCAACTCATATTGGCATTACATTGGTTTTTCGGCCAAAAATTACTTTGAGTCCCGGTATGTGTGACATCAATGAAGTATTTGTTTCCGCGATGATAAGCAGCGGAACATTTCCCG
>JACPDY010000100.1 GCA_016183775.1 Bacteroidota bacterium | reverse complement strand
CGTTTACAGGTTAAGCACCAACCGTTGTTACCAAACATACAAGCAATTGTGTGTGGGAGTACGAAGATGAAAATTTACGCTCTTAACCTGTTCTTAAAAAATTGAATATCAATGCTTAACTAAATTATATACAGATGAAAGCCCTTATAGCTGATTTTTCCAAACAACTGAGAAAGGCAATTGAAATAGGCCGATCTGCCCGACTGCATAAAAGCGACTATCCGATCAAAAATATTGTTATTTCCGGATTAGGGGGATCGGGTATTGGCGGCAGCATTGTAAGCGAATTGGTTGCCCTTGATGCAAATGTATCTATAACGGTATGCAAAGGCTACTTTATCCCTGCTTTTGTAGATGAGAATACATTATTCATTGCGTCGTCCTATTCAGGAAATACTGAGGAAACATTACAGGCACTTGAACAGGCTATTGCAAAAAAAGCGAAAATTGTTTGTGTTACTTCAGGCGGAAAAGTACTTGACATCGCGAAGAAATACAATCTCGACCATATAATTATTCCGAACGGTCATCCTCCAAGGGCCTGTCTTGCATATTCTTTAACACAGTTACTTTTTATTCTTAAATTCTTTAGTGTCATCAGTTTCGATGTTGAAACACAAATAAATGATTCCGCTAAACTTCTTGACAAGGAAGAAAATCCGATCAAAGAACTTGCGGATAAAATAGCAGGCCAACTCCTGAACAAAACCCCCGTTATTTATTCAACAACTTATAACGAGGGTATTGCGATACGCTTTCGCCAACAATTGAATGAAAATTCAAAAATATTATGCTGGCACCACGTTATCCCCGAAATGAATCACAACGAACTGGTAGGCTGGCGCGAAAAGAATAACAATCTTGCTGTAGTACTTTTCCGTGACCCGGATGAGTATGAACGCAACAATACCCGGATTGAGATCAACAAAGAAGTAATTAAAAATTATACTCCAAGTATTATTGAAATTTACTCGAAAGGTAAAAACAAGATAGAAAAGGCTTTTTACCTCATACACCTGGGTGATTGGATATCCTGTTTCCTGGCTGATAAGCGTGGGTATGATGCCAATGAGATCAATGTGATCAATAATCTGAAATCTCAGCTGGCTAAGACGTAGGAGGGACGAGTGAAGGGGACGAGGGGCGAGTGAGAAAAAGCCAAACTTAATTCTCCAAAAAATCTATCTCATTGAAAAAAAATTAACACACTAAATATTCTCTTGTCCCTCGCCACTCGCCCCTCGTCCCTTTCACTCAACAAAAAGATCATCTTCAAAGATCTCGGCCTCATTGATTACAAAGAAGCCTGGGACTACCAGGAAAAACTTTTAAATGAAATTATTAATGTTAAAATTATTAATCGGACAACCGGCAACCAACAACCAACAACCAATTACCTTCTCTTCTGCGAGCATCCTCACGTATATACTCTTGGCAAGAGCGGTTCTGAAAAACATTTACTGATAAACGAAAAACAATTGAAGGATAAGAATGCGGCCTATTATAAAATAAACCGGGGTGGAGATATTACATATCATGGCCCCGGGCAAATTGTTGGTTACCCTATTCTAGATCTCGACAACTTTTTTACCGACATCCACAAATACCTTCGTTATCTCGAAGAAATGGTGATACTCACACTTGCCGAATATGGCATTGCTTCAGGCCGAATAAACGGACAAACGGGAGTATGGCTCGATGCGACAGATCCTTTAAAAGCACGTAAAATATGTGCGATGGGTGTGCGGTGCAGCCGGTGGGTAACTATGCATGGCTTTGCCATGAATGTGAACAGTGATCTCAGTTACTTCAATAGCATTGTGCCCTGCGGCATTACCGACAAAGCAGTAACTTCATTAGACAAAGAACTCGGCAGGAAAATTGACATGAATGAAGTAAAAGAAAAATTAAAAAAATATTTTGTCAACCTGTTTGAAGCCGAATTAGTGATGGAAAAAGAAACCATATGAAACATGATTGCAAAAGTTAAAACACAAAGGGGCATAACCTGCCTGCAGGCATCTAGGAATGGCTCCTTCAGCATTTTGCAAATATCGGGTCCCTGCCTGGCCGGCAGGTTGGCTTTTGACCATTAAAACTTAAAACTATTTTCAAATGAGTGTTCTGAAAAAAATAGTCAAATGGCTGTTTATCATCCTGATCGTTCTTAACCTGGGTATTTTGTTATCCGGCAAAACCTATTTATATAAAGGTATAGCGAATACGTATTTCAAAGGTCGCTCTGGTCCTGATATTGACGAATACCTGATTTTTCATAACCGCGAAGTAAGAGCTGCTGTTCATATACCAATTCCGAATGGAAAAGATTACAACAAAAAAACCATTGACACAAAAGCATTTCAACCTTATGGCACTATTGCCTACCTCATTTTAAAAAATGATTCCATACGTTATGAGCAGTATTGGGATAATTATGGTGAAAACTCCATTTCCAATTCATTCTCTATGGCTAAAAGTTTTGTTGGCTTGCTTGTTGGTTGTGCACTGCAGGATGGAGCTATCAAATCCCTTGATCAACCTGTGAGTGAATTTATTCCGCAGTATAAAGAAGGTGATAATGTCAAACTTAGCATTCGCCACCTGCTGACCATGAGCTCTGGTATTAACTTTGACGAAGATTATATTAATCCATTAGCTTATCCTGCTGCTGCCTATTACGGTACCGACATTAAAAAACTTACACTAAGCTATAAAGTAACTGAGGAGCCCGGTAAAACTTTTAAATACCTGAGTGGCAATACCGAACTACTTGGAATGATCATTGAAAAAGCCACAGGCAAATCATTAAGTGAATATATGAGTGTAAGCCTTTGGCAGCCTTTGGGCGCTAAAAACACCGCTTACTGGAGTCTTGATCGCGAAAACGGAATGGAAAAAGCATACTGCTGTTTTAATTCCAACGCTCGCGATTTTTCGCGGTTCGGTTTGTTATGCCTGCATAATGGCAACTGGAACGGAAAACAATTAGTTCCTGAAGATTTCATGAAGCAGGGAATGCAACCCGCTCCGTTGCTTAACGAGGAAGGCAAAGCAAATACATGCTACGGCTATCAATGGTGGATGCTGGATTACAAAGGCCATCACATTTCCTATTGCAGGGGTATTTTGGGCCAGTATATTATTGCGATACCCGATAAAAATATAGTGATCGTTCGCCTGGGGCACAAACGTGATAAAGAAAAACGGGACGGACATCCTATTGATTTGTATTTATATATAGACAAAGCACTTGATGCCTATTAAATCAAAAACCTTTTTACTTTTGTCCTGTTATATAGATGAAAAAGGACATAAATCCACCGGAAGTAACCGATATTGCTGTGGCCATTGTTAAAGAATTGAACGACAAAGGCGAACAGGAATGGAATGTGTATATGCTCAATCTTAAGAATGTTGCCATTGAAGGTGTACTTGTTACCTCTACCGGATATGGACTCATACAAGGTGAAGGCCGTAAAACTTCTACACTAAGACATTTTCTTGACACTATCCCCCCGAATAGCTTTGCCAAAATTGAACCTATAATGGAAACAGTATTCGGCATTAACAATGAATTTTGGGTAAGCTTTTATGTTAACAAAGTGATGTACGATAAAAAATATATATTTTTGGCCGAAAGTATAAGTGAGACTAATTTCATACGCATCCCTCTTATCAATAAAAAGGGAGTTATGATAAAATAATATAAATGGCCAGACTCCCATCAGTCGAACACCTTATCAGAGGAGCTTTTGGAACATTTCTGCGTTTCCCTCTCGCTATTCTGGCAAGCCTCGTCGCGGTATCTTCAACTATATATCTCGTACACATTAATCCTTCATACGGAGCCGAAACACAAATGGCGTATTTGTGGAAAATCGCCATCTGCGGATCGCTGGGAGTTTTCCTATTTATTGCGGTTACACTTTATTCCGAAAGCAACGATCATACACTCACAGCAAAATATGGGCTGCAGTCCCTTGTAACTGCACTTATTGTTGTTTACTATTTTTATCTTTCACCAACTGACAAAGAAAATATTGTAGAGCTGGCGCGTTACGCGTTATTTGTCATTGCAGCCCATTTACTCGTAGCTTTTTCAGCTTTTATTGGGAAAACGCAACTTAATGGCTTTTGGCAATTCAACAAATCGCTATTTATCCAATTCTTAACAGCGGCAATCTATACCACTGTACTTTGGGCAGGCCTAAGCCTTGCGCTACTGGCTATCGACAAATTATTCAAAGTTGAAATAGGCTGGCGTTATTACATGTATTTGTGGATCTCTTTGTCGGGATTGTTCAACACCTGGTTTTTCCTGAGCGGGGTACCTGCAAATATCCAGCACCTTGAACAGGTAACAGCATATCCAAAGGGGCTGAAAATATTTACTCAATATGTATTACTTCCGCTTGTCACTATATACATGGTCATTCTTTATGCCTACTCAGTCAAAATAGTTATTGATATGCAACTACCGCGGGGATGGGTATCCTATCTTGTCGTAGGTTGTTCTGTTGCCGGAATTTTGTCATTGCTACTTATTCATCCCATACGTAACGATGAAGGTAACACTTGGATAAAAGGATTTTCGCGCGGATTCTACCTAGCCCTTTACCCCCTTATTGTACTGTTTATTCTGGCCATTTATAAACGTGTCAGCCAATATGGTATCACCGAAAACAGATATTTTCTTATCCTTTTGGCCGGCTGGTTAACGGTTATGTCAACTTATTTTCTGATCAGTAAAACAAAAAACATAAAAATTGTTCCGGTTAGCCTCTGTATTATTGCCTTGCTCTCATCTTTTGGACCATGGAGCGCTTTTAGTGTTGGCGAACATAGCCAGGTAACTCGTCTGGAAAAGTTACTTGTAAAGAATGGCGTATTGGTTGATGAAAAAATAAAAAAAGCAAATGACACCATTCCAGATCAAGAAGCCCTCCAGATAACCAATATTATCCATTACTTAGATAAAGGTCACGGCTATAAATTATTACAACCATGGTTTAGCATTAGTATTGACTCCTTATTTGCCGCAGACACAAATAAATATGCATACAAACCCGCTAAAATAATGGGACTGATGGGGATCGAAGAACAATTTGGATATGACAGCTACCGTGATGAAGACGACAGCACAAGCTCTGTCAGCAGACCATTTTCGTTCAGCACGGATTATTATAACAAATCAATAAATGTAAGCGGCTATAATTATTATGCCACCTTTAACGGCAATTATTATCAAGACCTGAATGAAAGCACGAATACAGTTATAATTAATACCGACAGCCTATTCATTCTCTTTTCCAATATTGATAGCATGGCTCGTATAAAGCTTAATAAAACAGAATTGTTCACATTTAATTTATTACGGATGGTTGCTACTCTAAAAGCCGATTCTAAAAAACAGAATTATAACAATGGTAATGGAAATTATACCGTTTCTGACAGCCTGATGACCTATAACTTACACAATGATACGATCGGCATTAAATTACTATTCACTTATATCGGAGGCGAAACAAAAAACAAGGTCAGCACTATCACATCCTTCTCAGCAAACATATTGATCAAAAAAAATAACCATGTTGGATCAACAAAAAATTGAGGATATTCTCTTCCTCGACATCGAAACCGTTCCGGTAACATATAAGTATGACGACTTAAATGACAATGCGCGTAAATTGTGGGACAACAAATTCAGATTCCAGACCGCTGAAACGCCAGAAGTGTTATACAAGAAGGCCGGAATATTCGCGGAGTTTGCCAGAATAATCTGTATTTCGGTTGGCTTAATGTCGGATAAAAATTTTCGACTCAAATCATTTTATGGCAATGATGAAAAACTTCTGCTTACAGAATTTGCCAGCATGCTCAACAAACATTACAATAAAAAAGAACACCGGCTTTGCGCTCATAATGGTAAAGAGTTCGACTATCCATTCATTGCACGCCGTATGCTTATCAATGGGATCAAACTTCCCGATATACTTAACATAGCCGGAAAAAAACCCTGGGAAGTGAACCTGCTCGACACTATGGAACTATGGAAATTCGGTGACTACAAAAACTTCACTTCCCTTAATCTGCTCGCGCATATTTTTGATATCCCTACACCTAAGGACGATATAGATGGCAGTGATGTTTCCCGTGTATATTATGAAGAAAAAAATCTGAAGCGCATTGTTACGTATTGCCAGAAAGATGTATTGACCGTTGCACAGGTATTATTACGTTTTAAGGGTGAACCGCTTATCAAAGCCGAACAAGTCATTATTACATGAAATAACATTGTATCCTAACCTCAAAAGCATACACCTACACATTTTTTTTGATTTTTTTTCTCGTTTCACAAGTAATTACAAAACAAGTACTTGAAAAAATAAAAATCCGTATTTCCACTTAATTCATGTGCGTAGTAGAACCATTTGTTGTAACCCTCACTACCCTGAAGACGTTAAACGTATCGATTAGAATGTTGATATTTGTGAAGCTATGAAAAAACTTTACTCCCGGTTTACATACATTTTTCTACTGATCGTCCTTTCGTTTTCTGTTTCAACTCGATCAAACGCACAAAGCGGAATTGACTTCTGGTTTGCTCCTCCATATGTTTCCCATTTGCACAATGCCCCGGGCGGTATACCAATTTATCTTTTGCTATCCTCAATGGGTGTTTCCACAACAGTTACTGTATCACAACCTGCGAATGGTGGATTTACCCCTATTGTTGTAAATATTCCTGCCGGCAAATCAAAAAGAATAGATCTCACTTCCTTCCAGGCACAATTGGAAACAACTCCGACTAACACTGTCTTAAATACAGGTTTAAGGATCGTTGCCACAACACCTATTACCGCCAATTACGAAGAAAGTAATACCAATAACCCCGAGGATTTCGCACTAAAGGGTGCTAATGCTTTAGGAAAAGAGTTTTATATCCCGTTACATAATTTCGCACCTTATGCAAACAATGTTTTTGCAGCGCCGCACCAGGCAATTGCCTCATTTGATATAGTGGCATCCCAAAATAACACTATTGTTACTATATATTCTCCTGTTCCTGTTGACGGCCACCCTGCGCTTACACAATTCAGTGTAACATTGAATGCAGGACAAACCTATTCATGCGGCTTTAGTGGAACAAATTTTCAATTACCATCAACCCACCCTGCCGGCGCGGTTGTTCTTTCAGATAAACCTGTCGCCGTAACTGTGAAAGATGACTCCGACCATAATGCTTCAGGAGGTTGCTATGATCTTATCGGTGACCAGATCATACCGGTTAATATACTTGGTGAAGATTATGTGGCCGTTAAAGGCTTTTTAAACAACGGGGGTAACGAAAGTGTATTTATTACGGCTACACAAAACAATACAGCTGTTTACCTCGATGGGAATACTGTTCCCATTAGAACAATGTTTGCCGGTGAAACATTCCGTATCGACATGGACACCATTACCACCCCCGCTGATAACAGCATCTATATACGGACTTCGCTACCTACCTATGCTACTCACGTAACAGGTTTTGGATGTGAAATGGGCTCCGCCATACTTCCTCCGCTCAATTGCGCGGGGTCGCGCCAGGTTAATTTTGTCCGCTCAACGAACGAAGCATTTTATGTTACTCTGCTTGTCCGTGCGACGGCTATAAATAATTTTACCATTACAGGTCCGGGTACTGCTACAATTAATCCCGCTTCATTTAGCACAGTTCCCGGCACGGGAGGGCAATGGAGAGCAGCAAGGATACAGTACTCGCTGACTGAAGTACCTGTAGACTCCGGATTCAGTGTTACAAACAGCGCCGACGTATTCGCATTAGGTCTGATAAACGGAGGAGGTACCTCAGGTTGCCGTTACGGATATTTTTCAGAATTCGTTGCTCCGATTGTTGCTGATGCAGGACCTGACCAAACTGTATGCGCGAATGATACAGCGAAACTGGTTGGCAGTATTTCAGGCGGTGCTACTACCGGTTGCTGGACCTCCACAGGTACGGGAGTATTCCTACCAAACAACACCACATTAAATGCAAAATACGTTCCAAGCTCAGCGGATATTGCCACCACATCAGTAACACTTACACTTACATCTACCAGCATCTGCACCCCTCAACAAGACCAAATGGTGATCACCTTCACTTCAGCCCCTGTTGTTATTGCTGGACCGGATCAAACTATATGTAAAAACAATCCTAATGTCACTCTTAATGGTTCTGTAACAATTGCTACAGGTGGGCTTTGGTCAGGTGGAGCCGGCCTGTTTACTCCCGGCAACACAAGCCTGAATACGGTATACACCCCTACAGCCGGAGAACTGGCTTCGGGGATATTGGTACTTACCCTTACATCAACAGGCAATGGTATTTGTCACCCGGTTACTGATAACATGATCATCACGTTCACTCCGTCTCCCATTGCGAATGCCGGTGCAGATCAAACTGTTTGCGGCAACAATCCGAATGTCACCTTGAATGGTTCCGTTACAACTGCTACCGGGGGAATATGGTCGGGCGGAGGAGGAAGCTATTCTCCAAGCAACACAGCACTCAATGCGGTATATTCTCCAAGTGCCGCGGAAATTTCAGCAGGTAATGTAACACTGACACTTACTACAACCGGCAATGGCAACTGTAACGCGGTAACTGATCAGGTAACAATAAACTTCACTCTACCCCCGACAGTTAATGCAGGACCAGATCAATCTGTGTGTAAAAACAATGCCAGTGTTACACTCAGCGGATCAAAAACCATTGCTTCGGGAGGACAATGGACAGGAGGTTTAGGCACATTTACTCCGAACAACAGTACGCTGAATGCTACATATACACCAACAGCAGGTGAAATAGCTTCAGGAAGCGTAACACTTACACTTACGACTACAGGGAATGGTACCTGTAATGCGGTAAGCGATCAGATGAGTATTACCTTTACTAACGCTCCAACAGTTAACGCGGGTATAGATCAAACTGTTTGTAAAAATAATCCGGATGTAACACTAAACGGTTCTGTAACAATTGCTACAGGTATTATATGGTCAGGTGGAACCGGATCATTCTCTCCAAACAATACAACTGTTAATGCTGTTTATACACCAAGCGCTTCGGAAATAACTGCCGGCACCGTAACACTTACACTTTCTTCTACCGGCAATGGCACATGTAATGCGGTTACCGATAATATGACCATCACGCTTTCTCCATCACCTGTTGTTAATGCAGGCATTGATCAAACTGTTTGCGGAAATAATCCCAATGTAACCCTGAATGGCTCTGTAACGGTTGCCGGCGGGGGTATATGGTCAGGCGGAAGCGGAAGTTTCTCCCCAAGCAATACCGCGATGAATGCAGTGTATACCCCAACAGCAGCAGAAGTATCGTCTGGCAGCATTAATTTAACACTTACATCAACCACTAATGGCACGTGTAATGCGGTGAATGACCAGGTAACCATCAACTTTACATTACCGCCTACTGCAAATGCCGGTACTGACAAAACAGTCTGCGGAAATAATTCCACTGTAACACTGAATGGAAGTGTAACAGTGGCAACAGGAGGACAATGGACCGGTGGCCTGGGAACATTTGCTCCAAATAATAACACACTGAACACTTCATATACACCAACCGCAGGTGAAATAGCAGCTGGAAATGTAACACTAACACTTACTACAACGGGTAACGGCAACTGTAATGCCGTAACTGATCAAATGACGATCTTCTTTACTGCCGGACCTACTGTAAGTGCCGGCACCAACCAGACAGTTTGTGCAAACAATCCCGCTGTTGCACTGAACGGCGCATTCACAATTGCTGCCGGAGTATTGTGGTCGGGTGGAAACGGATCATACAATCCGGATAATATTACACCTAATACAGTATATACGCCTTCAACAACAGAAATAACAGCGGGAACAGTTACCCTCACATTAACAACTACCGGCAATGGAACGTGCTTACCTGTGAGCAGCAACGTTACCATAACAATACTTCCTGCTCCACAGGTAAGTGCCGGACCCGATATAATGGCGTGTGTAAATAAACCGGCGGCAGTACTTAACGGAACAATATTAAATGCCGGTGGCGGCCAATGGAGCGGCGGCAACGGAACGTATTCGCCTAACAATACCGTACTAAATGCCACATATACCCCTACTACTGCCGAAATTTTATCAGGAAGTCTGGCTCTAACACTTACCTCAACAGGAAACGGAACATGCACCGCGGTAAATGATATTATGGTCATTTCATTTGCACCATCTCCTGTTTCAAATGCGGGTGCCGATCAGACTCTTTGCGCAAACAACGCAAGTATAGCATTGAACGGTTCTGTAAATAACTCGGCGGGCGGATCCTGGTCCGGTGGATTGGGGATATTCACCCCGAATAACAACGCGCTGAACGCGGTATATTCGCCAACACAAACAGAGATCAACTCCGGCCAATTGAAACTTGTACTTACCACAACAGGAAATGTAAACTGTAACGCGGTAACGGATACAATGGCTGTTGTATTTACCCCTGCACCTACCGTAAATGCCGGCTCAGCTTTAACATCCTGCTCAAATAACGCTTCAGTTACACTGAATGGATCATATACAATAGCAGCAGGAGCGATCTGGTCGGGCGGAGCGGGAACATTCACTCCAGGCAAAACAACAATGAACGCCGCATATACACCTTCGTCTGCTGAAATAACTGCGGGTAACGCAACTCTTTTACTGACTACAACAGGAAACGGAAATTGCGCAGCGGCAGTTGATAGTGTTGTTGTTACCATCATTCTAAAACCAATTGTAAACGCAGGATCGGATCAAACCGTTTGCGTAACCAATCTTAATGTACAGCTAAGCGGAAGTATTGTCGGCCCTACAAATAGCGGGCAATGGACTTCCATGGGCACAGGAACGTTCACTCCTAATAATACTTCACTAAATGCCATTTACACATGCAGCAAACAGGATTCCCTGAATGGCGGGGTTAAACTGGTACTTACTTCAACTAACAACGGGTCTTGCCTGGCGGTTAATGATACCCTTATGATCAATATTCGTCCTGCCGGCGGAGCTAATGCCGGAAGCGATGCAACAGTTTGCGCGAATAACGCAGGTGTTAACCTAAACGGGGTAATTACCGGCGGTGCAAGTTCCGGAACATGGTCAAGCACCGGTACTGGTGTATTCAGTCCGAACAACACTTCTCTAAATGCACTGTATATACCAAGTGCGGGTGATGCCGCATCCGGTTCCGTAACCCTGACGCTTACGGCTAATAGCTGTAATCCTGCATCTGATAATCTCATAATAACAATTACACCGGCTCCGGTCGTGAATGCAGGCGTGGACCAGACTGTTTGTTCAAATAACAAAAATATTCAACTGAACGGAAACGTTTCAGGCGGCACGAATACCGGTGTATGGACAAGTACAGGAACCGGATCATTTGTCCCCAACAATACAACCATGAATGCCATTTACCAGGCAAGTGCAGCTGACTCCGCGGCCAAAGTGATTTACCTTGTACTCAATTCAACCAATAACGGATCCTGTGTTGCTGTAAAAGATACCGTCCGGATAAACATTTATCCTTCATCAACAGTTAACGCAGGTGCTGATCAAACGGTTTGTGCCAATAACCCCAATATTATCCTGAACGGATCTGTGAGCAGCGGTGGCCCCGGCGTCTGGAGCACTTCCGGTTCTGGTGTATTTAACCCGAATGCCAATACATTGAATGCGACTTACACTCCGAGCGCGGCCGACATCTCAGCTGGTTCGGTAAATCTTGTACTTACTGCAACAACCAGCTGTAATGTAGCTGTCGATTTCATGACTGCTATTATCACAGCTCCACCAACAGTGAATGCCGGGGCCGACCAATCCGTATGCGGCAGCAATCCGAATATATCGTTATCCGGCAGTATTGTTAATGCGGCAGGCGGAATCTGGTCAGGAGGCAACGGAACCTTTAACCCGAGCAGCACTTCATTGAACGCAACATATACGCCGACTACAGCGGAAATAACATCAGGCACATTAACATTAACTCTCACTTCAACAGGCAATGGTATTTGTAATGCGGTTAACGACATTCTGGTGGTTAACTTTACTTCATCTGTACAGGCAAACGCGGGTGTTGATCAATACGTTTGTAAAACAGCCGCTAACGCTCAATTGCAGGGTATAGTAAGCAATGGCAGCACAACAGGCAAATGGACAACCTTAGGTTCAGGCTCCTTCCTTCCTAACGATAGTACATTAAACGCAGTCTATCAATTCAGCACAGCCGATACTGCAGCAGGTTCTGTAACAGTTGTCCTTACTTCGACAAACAATGGTCAATGCGCTGCTGCAAAAGATACCATAAAAATATTCTTTGGCCCGAGCGCGTTCGCCTCGGCAGGTGTTGACCAGCTCACCTGTTTTACCAACCCCACCGTTAACCTGAACGGACTGGTTTCGGGAGGTACAAGTACCGGACAATGGACAACATTGGGCGGGGGCTCATTCAATCCGAATTCACAGACGCTGAATGCGACCTATACATTAAGCTCAGGCGATCTTTCGAATGGAAGTGTAAAACTTATTCTTACAACAACAAATAACGGCGGATGTTTGGCGGGAACTGACACTATGAAAATACAGGTAAGCAATCCTGCAAATGTAAATGCCGGTTCTGACCAGACCATTTGTTCAACCATACTATCAGTAGTACTGAATGGAAATATAAGCGGAGGAAGTACAACGGGTCAATGGATGACATTAGGCTCAGGTACATTTACACCAAACGCCCAGACGCTCAACGCAACATATACCCCGGGAGCTACTGATTATACTGCGGGAAAAGTAAAACTTATACTTTCATCTACTAATAATGGAGTATGTGCGGCAGCAAAGGACACTATAGAGATCAGCATACAGCAACCGCCAATTGTAAATGCCGGAATTGATAAAACGGTTTGTTCCGCCAACCCCGCTATAACACTGAATGGATCTGTGAGCGGCGGAAGCACAACGGGAACATGGACAAGTATCGGAACCGGGAATTTCACTCCTGATGCTCAAACGCTGAATGCTGTATACAATCCAAGCGCTACTGATATAGCACTTGGCAACATAAAGCTGATCCTTACTTCAACCGGAGGCTTCTGCCCGGCGGCAAATGACACCATGGTAATAAACTTTAATATTGCGCCGGTAGTTAGCGCAGGGGGCGATCAGGCCAACTGTTCAGGCAGCAACATCTCCTTGAATGGATCAGTAACCGGTGGAAGTGAAACAGGAACCTGGATGACATCAGGTACCGGCGTGTTTGTTCCGAACAATGCAACGTTGACAGCCGTATATGCACCAAGCTCGGCTGACAGATCCGCGGGTACAGTCAGGTTAGTATTAATATCAACAAACAACGGGCTATGCGCCGCAGCGTCCGACACAATGAGCATCACATTCGGCACCACGCCAACAGCCGCCTTTACATCATCTGCGAACGGAACAGCTGCCACATTCACCGACCAATCTCTTGGCGCCGTAACATGGCTTTGGGATTTTGGCAACAGCTGAGGATCATCGTCACAACAAAATCCTGTTTACACATACAACGCAAGCGGCACATATACTGTAACACTCATAATAACCGGTACACAAGGCTGTACAGATACCGCACAGGCAAATGTAGTGATCGAACCAACTACAATTGTGGTGCATCCGGTAGCGGTTCCCACCGGCTTTACACCAAATAATGACGGCGTGAATGATGATGTACCTGTACTTGGCGGTCCGTTCCTTACCGTTGAGCTAAAAATATATAATCAATGGGGTAACCTGGTATATAATTCTACAGATCCAAAAGGAGCGTGGGATGGCAAGTATAACGACATTGACCAGCCCGCAGGCGTTTATATATTCACTGCCAAAGGCAAAACCATTGATGGAAAAGAGTTTAATTTGTCAGGTGACGTAACATTGATCAGGTAATTTAAACTGGAGAGCCATGAAAATGACATTCATAAAAAATAGCATCGCGGCGATCTGTATGCTTGCCACAGGCAGCTATGGCATTGCGCAAGACTATCACTTATCGCAATATGATATTGCGCCCGTTTATATGAACCCTGCCCTTGCAGGTATGTATATGGGCGAAACCGGCGACTTCAGGATACTGGCCAATTACCGCTCACAGTGGCAAAAACTGCAAAGCAAACCTTATACTACCGCATCAATTGCCTTTGACAAACCCATAAAACGTTTTGGTGTTGGCGGCTATCTTATCGATAACCTTGCAGGTATGAGTAATTACAATGCCTTTGGATTTATTGTCGGCGGCTCCTATCGTATTACCAGCGATGAAAGTAAAAATCACTTCCTAACTGCAGGATTACAAATGGGAATGATGAATAAAAAATACAGCGACAATGATCTGTTATTTTCCACACAGTATTTTTCCGATCGCGGGTTAGATGCTGCAACAGATAATGGGGAGGCTTTTAAGAAATTCAGCCTGTTGAAATTTGATGCAAACATGGGTATTTATTATAAGTATCGTGATTCGAATAAAAAATTCAATCCATTTGCAGGACTTTCAGTTAATCACCTGAACAGGCCCGATCAGTCAACAATAGGTGTCCCCTATCGCATGCCCATGCGCTTTAATATAAATATCGGCTCTGATATTCATATTAATCCGATGCTAAATCTGCAACCCTCCTTCCTGTTCATGTACCAGGGTGCCGCGCATGAATTCAACATGGGACTGCTTGCCTATTATAATTTAAAGAACACCAATTATGAATTGGTAAGCGGAGTTGCCTACAGAGTGCAGGATGCTTTAGTGATACACCTCGGCATTAAACAAGGTGCCAGCACTTTCCGCATGAGCTATGACATAGTTACCAGTCCGCTTAAAGCTTACGCAGGAAGCCGGGGCGCGATAGAAATGGGAGTTATTTACACAGGAATTAAAAAAGCTGCTTCTAATAATGGTGGAAGTATGTTAAAATGAGATCATATAAACCATGCTTCGGAATCCACACCCGATCTTCTTCCTACTAAAAGGTACCGTTTAATAACCCAAACCCGCCGTTTAATAAGCTGATTTGACTTTGATGTTGAGTTTGCGCGAAGTTTGTGCTCTTTTTGCATACAACTACGCTCATTGCCTGAATAAGACCCCATCTTTTGAATACAAAATAAGGGTTTTGCAAAGCTATGTTGTACCCATAACGCCCCCTTATGAAAGAAGCATGGACCGCCACAGCCCAAATGTGGTACAACGAGGAAACCAATATTTTGCGTATCCTGATCCCGAACGATGTTAAATTGGGATTGGAAGATGTAAAAAATCATTATGCTGTAACAAACCGTCTTACTTCTGATAAAAAACCACGGGTATTGGTTGACATAAGAAACTATTTTACCACTACCCCTGAAGCCAGAAAATATGCCATACAACAATCAGGCTCGAGAATAGCAACAGCAATTGTTACCCGTAACCTGATCGCCCTGTTCTTTGTAAATCTTTATATCCGGCTTGGAAAACCGGTTTCTCCCACCCGATTTTTTTTATCTGAAGAAAAAGCCTTAGAATGGCTGAATGGAATTGAACAATGACCCTTGGCTTTCATCCTGTCTTGACTTACATCACTTTATTTTTATACATTAGCATTGGGTAGTATTTGCCAAAAACCTAATGTAATGAAGAAGTATTTATTAAACGGTCTGTTATTTATGATCGTGATAAATTTATCTGTCGCACAAAACAAACTATCCTTTATATCAGCAACTACAGGCGCCGCCTGTTATGAAGTTTGTTATTACAATAACTACCTATACGCTGGTGCCGGCAATACATTACTTGTATATAATGTATCAACCGGACTACCACCCTACACCAAATTATTTGAGTACCGGTTTACTTCCAACATTGACAATATACAGGTATACAAAGGCAGTATGTATATTTCCGCCAATCATGCAGGACTTTCAAAATGGAACCTCACAAATCCGGCACAGCCACAGCTGGTAACAAAATACACTCCCGTCAACCTCAATGAAGCGGCTTACGATGTGGCATTTTATGGCGACACCATTTTCGCGGCATTTAAAACCAGGGTTGCGGTTTTTAAAGACAACGGTACTTCACTTCAATTACTTACATCTATTGCGACACAAACAGGGAATACCAGAATACGGGGAGTTGCGGTAAAGGGCAATTTGCTGGCCTTTACCGTGGCCTATAGTGCGGGAAACACTGTTGACGGGGTCTATTTATATAATGCCAAAACATTAACACAACTCTCCTACAAACAACAAACATTCTGCGACCCCGAAGATGTGGTATTCGGACAAAATACAAACCTGGTGCATGTGCTTGGGGGAACACAATCATACGCATCATTGGGATTTGATCCCTCCGGGCTATTTTATTCACTTGATATTACAAATCCAACAGCTCCTGTTGAAGTGTACCGCGATACATTACCCGGTATTTATTTTCTCGCCGTGGCACAACCTATGAACGCGGAGATCAGGAACGACACAATATATGTGGCTACACAGTCCGCGCTGGACATGAACTACAAATCCGGCGATCCGCTTACCGGGCACACTTATATCTATGATTGTTCCAATCCCTCTAACATTCACCTGCTTAACAGTGTTTATGGGGGTTTATGGCACTTTGATGCTGCCATTGACAACAAAAAAATGCACGTCGCTTCCGAATGGTATGGGGTCAAAACACTCGGCATAAATGACATTTACAATGAAGTTGATCTCGGCAACACACGTACCGGAGGCTGGAACCTCGGCAGTGATAAATATGGAAATAAGTTGGTAGTGGCGCAGGAAGGTTTCGGATTTAAACTGTACAACATTACCAATCTTAATTCACCAACACTTATCAATTCGAAAATTGATACCGGCTTTTGTTTTAAAACCAGGTTTTCCAAGAACGGAAATTATATTTTCGGACTTTATTATACCGGCGATGATTTCAGAGTTTTCAATCCCAACACATTGTCACTTGTCTCATCCATCCAGCTTGGCGCAGGCCTTACCAATGATTATCCAAAAGTATATGTGTCGAATGACAAAGTAGCGGTGTTCCAGAAGTCTGGATTAATACTAACGCTTTACCTCGTAAATGTGACGAACCCGCTCAGTCCTGTCGTAGAAAAGTCGGTTGTTCTGAATAACATGACTGATATTTTCGCGAATCAAACCGGCAAATTATTTGTAAGCACCAAAGATTCATTGTCTGTTCTCGACCTGAATAATAATTTACAAAAACTGGTTACAATACCTCCCCCAAATAATACATTTAATGATTTCACCTCAGTTACTGCATATAAAGACACTCTATATGCATACATTACGGGACTTGGAGGCGGGCTTGCCAAATACCATTTCACGGGCACCCAGTTGGTGCAGATCGGGACATTAACTTCGTTACCTCTGGCGAACCCCAGGCACATGGCAGCCGATTCATTCGCATTGTATGTAAGCTACCACGAAAATGGCTTGTACGCTTTCAAAAAATCTTCCATTACACAATCTGGCTTTTATATGCATGGTTCTGAATTTGTTTTCAGCAACCAATGGGGCCCGCAGGATCTTTATTGCAAAGACAATCTGCTGTTCCTGGTTGAGTATATGGGACAGACAAGTATTTTTTCGGGTGATGATAATTTCCCGTTATCGATCAACATCAATAAAAATATACTTAACCATGGTCTTACAATTTATCCGAATCCTTCAAACGGAACATTTACAATTCTTCCTGATCAGGGATCGCAAGGTTCCCGGATTATAAAGATCTTTACTATGCAGGGGCAATTGGTTTACGAAAAAAACCTGAATCCGATTGAAACAACAATTAAAATTCCTGAGGTTAGAAATGGACTGTACTTGGCCGAACTATCCTCCCCTCTTGGTAAACAAGTGACAAAACTGGTTATTGAACGTTGAATTATGCTTACGATTTGATCTCACTTCGTCAAATATTGCTTAATAATTTGGGATTCACCCATTCCATTTGCTTCCCGCTTTTTTATTTTAATTAATTGTGCAACATTTACACCCGCTTTTGAGTAAAACGGGTGTTGGGGCAACCAATTTGATCAGTATGAAGCGAAAGGATTTTATACGTTATTCACTTTTAGGTGCCGGAGGAATGTTTCTCTCTCCGGCTCTTGCTCAATTGATTAACGCTTCAAAAAAAAATTACCCCGATACTTTTAAAGGAAAAGTAATTATTATAGGAGCCGGAGCGGCAGGACTTTACGCCGCGCATTTATTGAATGAGCAGGGAGTGGATGTTACAATACTTGAAGCTTCTGATGTGTATGGCGGACGCATACGGTCATTAAAAGATTTTTCCGATTTCCCGGTCGAACTTGGGGCCGAAGGAGTGCATGGTAAACGCTCTGTTTTTTATGAACTGGTTAAAAATTCAAAAGTGTCTTTTGTTACCAATAAGGGTGAAGATTACTACTCCCTCGATGGTTTTCTGAATACGGAAAGTCAGCTCGAAGAGGATGAAGATTTTAAACAGGTACTCGCACTAACCGAAACATATGCAGATTACTCCGGACCCGACATGACTGCCGAACAATTTGCAATACAGCATGGATTAGCTCCCCGCGTAGTTCACATCTATAACGCGCTTGTCGGCAATAAGCATGGCACTTCTGTGGGCCGGCTAAGCATGGCAGGTCTCAAAGACATGGAAAAACGATGGATAGCGGGCAGCGACAATTTCCTTTTGAACGGACGATCTATACTTTCCGTATTTGAAGAAAAATGCAGCAGTATATTAACTAAAATAAAACTAAACACTCCTGTAACGGGAATTGATCATACCGGCACGACAATTACTGTTACGGATAAAAACGGGGGCACTTATACTGCAGATAAAGTCATCATTACAGTACCCATCACTATATTAAAGTCGAACGACATTAAATTTACCCCCGCCCTTTCCACCGATAAAACTTCTGCATTTTCAAAGATCGGGATGGGTGCCGGCATGAAAATAATTCTGAAGTTCAGCAAAAAATTCTGGAAAGATGATACAGCAGCCATTTACGGTACTGGCTATATATCCGAATTCTACCCGTCCGGATCCGGGCGCAGTACATATAACAATGTGTTGACCGCATTTACAAACGGAGAAAATGCCGAGCACCTGAGTTTTGAAGATAAAGAAGCAGTTAAGATCGTAGTGAAAGAAATAGATAAAATTTTCGGATCAACTGTGGCCTCACGCACGCTGATTGATTCATATATAATGGACTGGTTCAAACAACCCTATATAAGAGGTGTATACTCTTATCCAACCCTTGGGTCATTAAATGCACGGAGCACGGCGGCATTGCCTGTTGACAATAAACTCTATTTTGCAGGCGAAGCCATGCACGAAGGTCATTTTGCGACCGTGCATGGTGCTATGGAAACAGCACAAACCACTGTTGATGCAATTTTGAAAGGTTAAAAGACGTTTACTTTTTTAGTAGCTTTAAACATGGACAGGCGTACCTTCATAAAAAACACATTAGCGGTTCCTCTCACTATGCAAACACTTAAAGATTTCAAACAAACAACCGATCAGCTCAATCCAACAGATGAATTAATGCCCGCGTTGTTTGTAGGGCATGGCAACCCCATGAATGCCATTGAAGACAATGAGTTTAGCCGTGGCTGGGCCGGCATCGGCAAATCCTTACCAAAGCCAAAAGCTATTCTATGTGTTTCGGCACACTGGCAAACTTCGGGGACAATGGTTACAGCCATGCCTAAACCGCCAACAATACATGATTTTGGAGGCTTCCCTGAAAAACTATTCCAAACACAGTATCCCGCACCGGGCGCACCTGAGCTGGCAAAAGAAATTACCACAACTATCACCAAAACGAAAGTTGAATTGGATTACGAATGGGGCCTCGATCATGGTTGCTGGAGTGTATTATTACCTATGTTCCCAAAGGCCGATATTCCTACCTTTCAATTAAGCCTTGACTATACCAAACCTCCGCAATACCATTTCGAACTGGTCAATGAATTGAAAGCAATGCGAAAAAAGGGTGTGCTTATTTTAGGCAGCGGCAATATAGTTCATAATCTCGGGCTGTTCGAATTTACCGATAAAGCCTTCGATTGGGCCGTTGAATTTGATGAAAAAATCAAATCCTTCATTGAAAAAGGTGATTATCAATCGGTTGTAGATTATCAAAAATTGGGCAAAATAGCGCAGCTTGCAGTGCCCACAAATGAACATTATTTGCCCCTTTTATATTCACTGGCCCTCCGGGATAAAGGCGAATCCGTAAAGTTCTTTAATGCAAGGACTACCGCAGGTTCCATCTCTATGCGTTCGCTGAAAATAGGCTAAAAATATTGAGTAAAAGCGCTTAATAAATTTTGCCATATTCGTAAAATCAATACCTTTGACTCCTCTAACAAAAATCATAAAAATCATATGGCTACATCCACATTGACCCAGGCGAAATCGAACGGCACCCATGTAGGTTCCTCTGATAAAGCTATCAAGGAATTCATGAATAAGATCATCGCGAAAAATCCCGGTGAAGTTGAGTTCCATCAGGCAGTTTTTGAAGTTGCTGAAACTGTTATTCCATTTATTGCAAAAAATCCCAAATACCAGGAAGGTAAACTTCTGGAAAGAATTGCTGAGCCAGAGCGTGTAATTATGTTCCGTGTTCCATGGATCGATGATAAAGGACGTTTCCAGATCAACCGCGGTTTCCGTATCCAGATGAACAGCGCCATAGGCCCCTACAAAGGCGGTCTGCGTTTCCATCCATCTGTTTATTTAGGTATACTTAAATTTTTAGCTTTCGAACAAGTGTTCAAGAACTCTTTAACTACTTTGCCAATGGGCGGAGGTAAAGGTGGCTCTGACTTTGATCCTAAAGGCAAATCAGATAATGAAGTAATGCGTTTTTGTCAAAGCTTTATGAGCGAGTTATTCCGCCATATCGGTAATGACACTGACGTTCCTGCAGGCGACATTGGTGTTGGCGGTCGTGAAGTTGGTTTTATGTTTGGTCAATACAAACGTTTGGCAAATGAGTTCACAGGAATATTAACCGGTAAAGGAATTTCATTCGGTGGAAGTTTGATCCGTCCTGAAGCTACTGGTTACGGCTGTGTTTATTTCGCGCAGGAAATGCTTGCAACCAAAAAAGACAGCTTCAAAGGAAAAACAGTTGTGGTATCAGGTTCCGGTAACGTAGCTCAATACGCTGCTGAGAAAGCGATCCAACTGGGCGGTAAAGTTGTTACTTTCTCCGATTCAGAAGGATTCATCTTCGACAAGAACGGCATCAATACTGAGAAACTAGCCTATGTAATGGAGTTGAAGAACGAAAAACGCGGACGTATAAAAGAGTATACATCTAAGTTCAAAGGTTCTGAGTTTTACGCAGGAAAAACTCCATGGGGAGTGAAATGCGACATTGCATTACCTTGCGCTACTCAAAATGAATTGAACGGAGCTGACGCTGAAACTTTAGTGAAAAATGGCTGTAAAGCTGTTGCGGAAGGCGCTAACATGCCTTCGACTCCTGAAGCGGTTGAAGTATTC
Source organism: Bacteroidota bacterium (assembly GCA_016183775.1). Taxonomy (NCBI): domain Bacteria; kingdom Pseudomonadati; phylum Bacteroidota; species Bacteroidota bacterium. Next base: position 6,130 of record JACPDY010000100.1, on the reverse strand, counting down.
CTGAAAAACAAAATATTGTTTGCACCAGGTAAAGCATCAAATGCCGGCGGTGTTGCAACATCAGGTTTAGAAATGAGCCAGAACTCTTTACGCTTGTCATGGACACGTGAAGAAGTTGACCAACGCTTGCATACCATTATGAAAGACATTCATAAAACATGTCTGCAATATGGTTCTGAAAAAGGCTTCACTAACTACGTACAAGGTGCAAACATTGGCGGCTTTGTGAAAGTTGCTGATGCGATGATTGCACAGGGGTTGGTGTAGAAAGCTCCACCTGACCTCTCCACCCTTCGACTTAGCTCAGGGTTCCGGAGGAATAAAAGAATGCAAAGACTGCCCACTTACCTTGGGCAGTCTTTTTTGTTTACAACGCCATTCTTTGTAACTTGTAACGCATGAAAAACATGATTGTAATGCGTCGACTATCACTCATTCCAGCTTATTTTTGTTGCATTTCATCAATATTTTCTCAACTTGTGAATTTTGAAGAGGCAATACAGGCTGCTTACCGCTGTCAAATTAATCGGATTGCATATCAATCCGATGGTGGATATATAACAGCAGGATATACTATTAATGATGAATATTCGGGCAATACTTCACTCTCAAGGTATGATAGCGTTGGAAATTCCAAATGGGTATTAAATACGATTGTGCCTTCAATGGATATTGGTCCACTTTCTGACATGATAAACTCAGGCGATAGTAATATTGTGTTAACAAGCTATGTGACACCTTGTGATATAGGTACCCCGGCCGGATTTGTGACCAAATGCACAAGATCAGGAAAGCTTATATGGAAACTAAAATTTAAAGGCGACCTTATTTCAGCGCCAAGACCCAATCACATAAAAGAGTTAAGGTCAGGAAAACTGATTGTATCTTCAGATAGCAGCATATATTGTATTTCAGAAATAGGAGACAGCTTGTGGTCGGTCAAATATAATCATGGAATCATTTATTCGACAGAAGAAAATTTATCGAAGGAATTAATTATTGGAACTTCAAAGGGGGTAATACGCGCAGATTCAAATGGAGTCCTTCTTAACTTTTATAGTTTCCAATCCCCGGTCAAAAATATTATATCGGCAAACGACTCAACGTATTTTATCACTACGGGAACAAGTATTTTAAAATTGAATACGGTATTTGTTCCAATGAAAACACTGGATTTATCAACAAAGTATGCCCAACTGAATCTATTGCGAAAATCCAATTACGGATTATGGATTGCCGGAATAAGGAAAAGTGATTCAGCTCCCCTTATCGCTAAAGTGGATAGTTCAACACTGTTATATTTATATGATTTTAGTTTTGTGGGTGATTTTCTACAGGTATACGATATGAATATTGATGGAAAAAAAATAGTTGTTGCCGGAATTGTAGCAGGCTTTAAGAATAATCATCAATTCATTAAGTCGTTTGATTACCTTGGAAATTGCACAAAACAAAATACAGATATTGGAATTACAGATATGAAATTGGATACTGCATATCTTTATCGCATTCCATCATGGCCTACCGGTTACCATTTCATTAATTTCAAACCCCTACTCACCTTGAAAAATTTTGGCAGTACCACTATTAGTAGTTTTGCTATTAATACTTCGTTTTATTTAGCCACCCCCATATGTGGAACAAGTACATACACACACAAATTTGACACAATTATCTTGCCGGGAGATTCAATCATGTTTCATATGCCTCTATTATCTGATGGTTTCATATATTCTACAGGAGGGAATGTAAACTATTCTAACCTTTGCTTATGGACCTCTGTTCCAAATAATAAAATTGATATCGACCATTCCAACGATTCATACTGCACAAGTTTTAGTGTTCCAGTATCCATTAATGAAATTTTCCCTTTGGATGAATATATAAAGGTATTTCCCAACCCAACTTATAGTAATATACAGTTAAGTACAGATCCCCAATTTTTAAATAGGAATCTATCATTCCAATTATTTGATATTGCTGGCCAGGTTGTAGAAACAGGACCGATAATAAAGAATTTGATGGAAATCACATTACCTGAAGATAAAGTGATGTATCTATTGAAAATAACTGATAAAAACCATACGAGACAAATTAAATTAATCAAAAACTAAATTAATATGTACGGACCATTTAAATCACATTTAGAAAAAGAACTTCAAACCATAAAAGACAACGGTTTGTATAAACGCGAACGTGTAATTGAGAGCGAGCAGGGCGCTGTGGTGAAAGTTGGCGACAAGGATGTAATTATTTTTTGCGCGAATAATTATTTGGGGCTATCGTCACATCCTAAAGTGGTTGAGGCGGCCCACAAAACGCTTGATTCACGTGGGTATGGTATGTCGAGTGTACGTTTTATTTGCGGCACCCAGGATATACACAAAGAGCTGGAAAGCAAGGTCGCGAAGTTTTTAGGCACGGATGATACTATATTGTACGCCGCCTGCTTCGACGCGAATGGCGGAGTGTTTGAAGCCTTATTGGGCGAAGAAGACGCCGTCATATCCGACGAGCTGAACCATGCCTCTATTATTGACGGCGTTCGTTTATGTAAAGCACAACGTTATCGCTATAAGAACTCTGACATGACTGACCTGGAAGAACAGTTAAAAAAGGCTCAGGCACAGCGTTTCCGACTCATCGTAACGGATGGCGTTTTTTCAATGGATGGATTTGTTGCACCACTGGATAAGATCTGCGATCTCGCCGAAAAATACAATGCAATGGTAATGGTTGATGAAAGCCATGCCACCGGCTTTATTGGCAAAACAGGCCGCGGTACTGTTGAATTGAAAAATGTAATAGGCCGCGTTGACATAATAACCGGAACACTCGGAAAAGCATTGGGAGGAGCAATGGGCGGCTTTACAACAGGCCGTAAAGAAATTATTGAAATGCTGCGCCAGCGTTCTCGCCCTTATTTATTCAGTAATTCATTAGCTCCGCACATTGTTGGTGCTTCAATTGCTGTATTCGATATGCTGAGTGAAACAACCACCCTGCGCGACAAACTGGAAAAGAATGTGAACTACTTCAAACAAGGCATTAAAAAAGCCGGACTCGAAATCAAAGACGGTGACTCTGCAATTGTGCCTGTTATGTTGTATGATGCCAAACTATCACAAGACTTTGCCGACAGATTATTGAAAGAAGGTATTTATGTGATCGGCTTCTTTTTCCCAGTTGTGCCTAAAGGGCAGGCGCGCATTCGTGTACAGCTTTCGGCAGCGCATGAGAAAGAACATTTGGATAAAGCCATTGCTGCGTTTGAGAAGGTTGGGAAGGAGTTGGGGGTGATTAAAAAAGGAGCTACTGCTTAGGCTTTCATAAACTCTGACAGGGTTTCTAAACCCTGTCAGAGTTTAGTATTGAACCAAGTTAAACCAACTCAATATCAAACTGTACCAGCTCAATAAATTGCTGTATGCGGTCTTCTACATCCTTTGGAGTAAGGCTGAGGAGCCTTTCGGTACCGAATTTCTCTACACAGAAAGATGCCATTGCTGAACCGTATATAATGGCACGTTTCATATTATCAAATGATATATCATTTGTGCTGGCTAAATATCCAATGAAACCGCCTGCAAAGGTGTCGCCTGCTCCTGTTGGGTCAAACACATCTTCCAGAGGAAGTGCGGGAGCAAAGAATACCTGCTCTTTATCGAACAACAATGCGCCATGCTCACCCTTTTTAATAATAAGGTATTTTGGCCCCATTGCTAAAATTTTCTGTGCAGCCTTAACCAATGAGTGTTCTTTTGAAAGCTGGCGAGCCTCTTCATCATTAATGGTAAGCACATCTATTTTTTTCAATACGCGTTTTAAATCATCCAAAGCCACATCCATCCAGAAGTTCATAGTATCAAGTACAACTAACTTCGGGCGGGGTTTAAGCTGATCAAGTACTTTTTCCTGTACAACCGGTGTAAGGTTGCCCAACATCAAAAATTCACTTCCCTGGAATGAAGCAGGCACAACCGGGTTAAAATCAGCCAGCACATTGAGTTCTGTCACCAATGTGTCGCGCGTATTCATATCATTATGATACTTCCCAGACCAAAAAAACGTCTTTTGACCTTTCAGTATCTGTAATCCTTCGGAGTTAACTCCCTTGCCTTGCAACATTTTTATAGTGTCCTGCGGGAAATCATCTCCCACCACCGAAACAAGGTTTATCTTTTTTGTAAAGTAAGAAGCCGACAAAGAAATATACGTGGCAGCGCCTCCAATTATCTTATCTGTTTTGCCAAAAGGTGTTTCAATGGCATCAAAAGCTACGGTTCCAACAACTAATAGGCTCATAATGAGTGGGTTTTTTAATTATTTCGTAAATATATTGTATAATTTGCTCACATGTGCTAATATTGCAGTCCTTTTTAGGGGGAGTTCTCCTATTCAGCACATTAAACGTTCTTTTTTTACAAATAATTAATATTCCCTGATAGCTCAGCTGGTTAGAGTCCCGCCAAAAGCGGGATTAATCATGGGGTCATTGGTTCAGGATTAATTGATTTATTAAAAGTTGTTCTTCTATTAAATATTCCCTGATAGCTCAGCTGGTTAGAGCACATGACTGTTAATCATGGGGTCACTGGTTCGAGCCCAGTTCGGGGAGCAAGCCCAAGCAGTCTGCTTGGGCTTTTTTATTTTTATGGCCTTTTACATCTACATTCTCATTCTATAAAGTCTGATATTTATTATATTGGTCACACGGATAATGTTGACCGCATACTCTCTGAACACAACAACCCCCAACGAACAAAATTCACATTCAAACATTTACCATGGGAATTAAAGGTATCGTTTATGGTAGGTGAAACCCGAAGCGAAGCGGTAAAAGCTGAAAGGCATATAAAAAAGAAAAAAAGCCGAATTTATATTGAACGTTTGTTAAATGATATAAATGAGCAGAAAAGCATAGCTCAGCTGGTTAGAGTCCCGCCTGGGCGGGATTAATCATTGCTATGAATAGAGTTCGAAATTTCGGGCTTCAGGTTTCCGGCTTGAAAATTTCCCAGCTCAACATTATGATGAACCAGAGTGTAGCCATTGAATAACACTACATCTGTAAGAAAACAACAACTGCTTTTGCTCCAATAGTTTGAAATATGTGCAGTTGCTTTATCACTTGCTTCCATTTTTTATACTACCTATTTCAAAGAAATTTTATGGAGTACTCAAGTTAATATTTATACTACAGCCATTTGTATCTGAAATATTTACTGAATACGAACCTGGACAAAGATTGTTCTTATACCTATTTATATAACCATCTGGCCAGGAATAAGTGTATGGACTTATACCACCAGTGGCCCCTATCATTATCCATTGTTTACAACCGCAACCATTACAGATCGCAGTCCCTTTAGTAAATTCTCCTATTAAAGGGAGAGGGGATGTAATAACGAAAACGGCAGTGGATGAACAGCTATTTGCATCGCTCACTGTAATGGTATAGCTACCAGCAGCAAGACCTGTAGCTGTTTGCGTAGCTTGCCCATTGCTCCAGGCGTAGGTATAAGGACCGCTACCGTTACTTATCGTTATACTTGCAGTACCATTAGTTACTCCATTACATAACAGATCAGTTTGAGTGCCATTTAAAGCTAAGCCAACACCCGAGGGAACATTAACAAAATCAGTATCATTAACACAATTAACGGTATCATTGACGATGACCTGGTAATTGCCCGAACACAATGAACTGATTGCTTGTGTATTCCCAACCTGCGTCCAACCAATGTTATACCAAGAATACTTATATGGCTGGCAACCTCCTGAGGGAGTTGTGGTAGCTAATCCATTGCAGCCACAAGACGCAGATACAGCAGCAGATGTAAGCGTTAAAACAGAAGGAATAAATTTTGCGACGAACCCATCATCATCATAGGAGGTAATCCCATTAAATGTTGTATCATAATAAGCCCCTCCACCCGGGTCGGTTAACGGGTAAGAAGAGTCAGTTAATAAAGCACCTGTTTCATTTGTCCATTCCCCCGCTACAAAAAGGTTGCTCAGTTTATCTGCCGCAAGTGGTTCGCGAAAATCGTCACCATCACCGCCAAAATAAGTAGCCCATAAGCGGACACCTGTATTTGTAAATTTAATTATAAAAATATCCCTTGCT
>JACPDY010000099.1 GCA_016183775.1 Bacteroidota bacterium | reverse complement strand
TTCTTCCTTTACCTTTTCAATATACTGCTTGAGTGTATTCAAAATTTGTATGTTTGTAGTCATAGGGGGGATGTTTGGTTACATCAAAGAACAGAGGAATCTGTTCTTTAACCCCCTATAATTCATAAAGTTATCATCCAATTTAATGACATTGCCCTGAAAGGGTTGAATGTATATAATATCAATATATTCAACCCTTTCAGGGTTGACGCTTTACCTTTTATTGTTTTCCTCCGGTTTCACCGGAGGCTATTTATATTCAAGCCCTCCGGGCTTAACTTAACGACATTGGGATTTAGGGGGCACTACCCTCCAAATTGATTAATAGTTGCAGTATATTTAATAATTCCGCTTGTAACCCGGTTCATTATTGGCTGGGCATTAAAAACATCAGAATGTACATCGATGATCTCTTTGTAAATCAGGCCTACATTTTTGGCATATATTTCTTTATAATATTTTTTATCAATTAAACTTTTATCCTCGTCAATTTGTATCACAGTTAATGTTGAATCAAATGCTCTACCTCCTATAGTTTTAGCTTTATTGATCTCAGTATACTTGTAGTTCCACTCTCCAAGGGAATTATAAGCGTTTCCATTCCAGATTCTATATAATTCAACAGGAAAAATAAGCTTAGTGAAACGTACATTTTCCTCCACTTTTTCAATCGAATTTTTTGTCCGGTTAGCTGACCAGGCATCAGTAAGTATCCAAGGAAGTTGACTATATTTCGTTGTTTTACTCGAATCCTTCCTATAACGTTCCACTCTCATTGTGGGTCTCCCGGCATTATCATAAAATACAGATTCTATTACTTCTTTTACTTGAAAATAAAAGGTATCAACCTTTTTGGTAAAGCTGTTCATTACTATTGAATCAACATTGTAAACAATATATTTACCGATTTTGTCAGAATAATAATTGTGGCCAATGTCAAGAGTGGTTTGTTGGTCTTTTTTACATGAAGTAATAAGGGTTGTCATCACAGCATGTAAAAACAGTATTTTGATTCTTTTTTTCATTGCACATGCAAGTCCCCCATTTGGGGGATTTAGGGGGCTCTACCCTCCAAATTTATTAATAGTTGCGGTATATTTAATAATACCGCTTGTAACGCGATTCATTATAGGTTGAGCATTAATGGAGTCGGAATGGGCATCAATGATCTGCCTGTAAATCAAGCCAACATTTTTTGCATACATTTCCTTGTAATATTTTTTGTCGATCAGATTTTCTTCGTCGATTTGTATAACGGTTAATGTGGAGTCGAAAGCTATGCTGCCAACTGTCTTTGCTTTATCAATTTCAGTGTATTTATAATTCCATTCGCCAGTGGTATTATATGCGTTCCCGTTCCAGGTTTTATATTTTTCTACAGGGAAAATAAGCCGTACATACCGTACATTTTCTTCCATCTTTTCGGCACTTGTTGAAGTGCGGTTAGCTGACCATACATCCGTAAGTATCCATGACATTGAATCGTATGAAAGTGTTTTGCTGTAATATTTCCGGTAACGTTCCAGGCGCAAAGTGGGACGGCCTGTATTATCATTAAATACCGACTCAATGACTTCTTTTACCTGGAATTTAAATGTGTCGACCTGTTTTGTAAAACTGTTTTTTACAATCGAGTCAACATCGTAAATAATATATTTGCCGGCCTGGTTGGGGAAATAGCCATAGCCTATATCAAGGGTAGTTACTTCCTGATCCTTTTTGCAGGAATAAATAGTTGTTGCTGTTATTATTAAGAGGAGTATTTTTTTCATTCTTTCAATAAAACCTCCACCTATCAGATCGTTTCCTTCATAAAATACTGCGGATTGCCCTGGGGCGATTGCAGATACTTTCTTATGGAACAATACTTTAATTATGCCGTCTTCAATAGATAAATTACTTAAGCTTCCCGGATCTTTGTACCTGATCTTAGTTAAGGCTTCAAAATTTTCAGGCAATGTTGAGTATTTAATAAGATTAAAATTGCGTACACGCATTTCCTGCTTTTCAAGATCCTCTTTTGTTCCCAAAACAACAGTGTTGGTTTCCGGAACTATTTCAAGAACGTGCATGGGTTCACCCATTGCGATCTCAAGGCCTTTACGCTGTCCCACAGTATAAAAGGGATACCCTTTATGTTTGCCTACAACAGTTCCGTCTGATAAAACAAAATCACCTCCGTCCACGCGCTGTTCAAGCCCGGCCACCCTGTGCTTTAAAAAGCCCCGGTAATCATTGTCGGGCACAAAACATATTTCATAGCTCTCACTTTTATTAGCAAGCTCGACATAACCGCGATCAATGGCCATTTTTTTTATTTCACTTTTGCGCATGTGACCTAAAGGGAATATGGTGCGCTTCAGACTTTCCTGACTAAGTCCCCACAGCACATAACTCTGGTCTTTATTTTCATCCAATCCTTTTGAAATAACATAGCGGCCATTTTCCTGTCGTACCTGCGCGTAATGCCCTGTGGCAATGTAATCACAGCCCAGCATGTTTGCCCTTTTTAATAAAGCTTCCCACTTTATATGGGTATTGCACAATACGCAAGGGTTAGGCGTACGTCCGGCTAAATATTCGTCTACAAAATTATCGATGATGAAGTCGCCGAACTCTTCACGTATATCTAAAATATAATGCGGGAATCCATGATTAACAGCCATGATACGGGCATCATTAATTGAATCCAGGCTGCAGCAACCGGTTTCCTTTTTCGAAGCGCCTGATGAGGCATAGTCCCATGTTTTCATGGTTATGCCAATAACATCATAGCCCTGTTCATGCAAAAGCATAGCAGCAATGGAGCTGTCAATTCCACCGCTCATAGCTACTAATACTTTGCCTTGCTTACTCATCAACGAATAGTGAATAAAAAAAGAATTAACGAATCTTGAACCTTTTTATTTTTTCTAACCACGAACCCTGAACCCTGAACCTTGAACCTTGAACTTACTTAACCAACTCTCCCAACTTATACGTTTCTTCCTTCTCAATAGTTCCGTCCAATTTATAATAAGTTACTTTTCCATCGAGTTTATTGTTCAGGTAATTGCCTTTGCGTTTCACTTTTTGATCGGTTATTACTTCTTTTGTTTCTTCGGGATAGCCATCTTTAGCGGGAATGGTCTCCTGTTTAACCTGGCCGGCATCGTAATACTCGGTAAAAGGACCGTTTTTTAAGCCATTTTTAAATGTGGTTTTTGATCTTGGGATCTTGCTTGGGTAAAACTCCTCTTCAACGCCATTGTATCTGGTTGATTTCACAACATTACTTTTCTTATAAACCACCTGCCAGTCAAGACTTCCGTTTTCGGAATAATAGTTCCAGGTGCCGTCTTTGAAATCACGCAGATAGAGTCCTTCAATACTTAGCTGGCCGGAGGGGTAGTAGAATTTTGCTTTACCATCGCGCAAGCCATTCGTGTAATTATATTCCATGCGCAGTGCGCCACTTTCAAGGTATTGTTTAAACGGACCATCCATCAGGTCGTTCTTATAAGTAGTTTGTTCAAGCACTTTGCCGTTTTTAAAATATGATAGAAACGGTCCGTTCTTTTTTCCTTTCAGGTAATTTTCCACTGAGGCTACAGAGTCATTGTCACCGTAATAGGTCCAGGTGCTGTCTTTCAATGTCCCGTATACTTTTCCATGCATTATCTTTTTTCCATCCGGATTAAATAATCGGGTAAAAGCAGCATTGTCTTTCTTGTAGAATGTGGTAATAGATTTTGTTTTACCTGTGGGATAATAATAAGTGAATGTACCCACCGGCCTATCATTTACAAACGAACCATCATAAACAACATTTCCTTTATCGTCTTTTTTGATCCAATGACCTTGTTTCAGCCCGTTTTTATCAATACGGTTCAGGGAATCTTTCGCCTGTGCAAAAGCAAAGGTGGAAGAAAGGAATACTATAAAATATAACAGTTTAAGGCGTAACATATTGTATGTAAAGATAAGAAAAGGCTTGTATACGCCTTAAACAATAACCATTCCAGTATGGTATATTTACGGGGTTGTTTTTATTGTTTTCGTATTCTTTTCTGTTGGTGAGCTGCCACAGCTGCCTTTTCCTTCACAAGGTCGGAAAATGACCGGCCTGTAATTTTGCTATCCAGCCAGGCAATCAGGTCGAAGTATTCCATAACCTGCACTTCCCGGGTGTTTTTAAAAATGAGTTCCAGTTTTTGTTTCGTTTCAATGAGAAGTTCTGTCAACTCTGTTTTGGAATTTTGCATGTGAATTTTTTTACCGAAGAGTTCAAATATGATCTTTTCGTATTCATGGATTGTTTTTCTCTTTTTTAGTAAATACCGTTGTGTTGATCGTGCCATCCCGATGAGTAATTCAGTATCTCCCAGTTCAAAATGTACAATAAGAGCGATCAGTTTTGAAGTGTAAACAAAATCAGGAAGAATGCCGCTATCTGCGTAATCCATGATCTTATTGAGGTGCCTTAAAGCTGCTTTGTATTTATTTAAACTAAAATAAGCTAAAAAGGCAAAGTAATAAAAGAACATGTGTGTTTCTGTGTCAGCCTGAAGATCATCTTTTTTTAGTTTTTCTGTCTCATTGGCAGCGCTGATGACTTTATCATAGTTAAATAGATCGAGCTGATTGTTCATGTACTCAATGTTCAATTGAATGTATTCATTGATAATGTTTTTTGTTTTATATTTTTTGGGCAAGGTATTGATGAAGTCATTTACTTTGTTGTAGTACAAGTCGTGCTCTTTTTGATTCCCTACTTTCCGTAGGCTCATAAGCAGGTTGTGTACACCCATTATATAATTATGTGCTCTTGCGTGTAATTTAGTTTTATCGGCCTCAAGGTATAGTACAAATTCTTTTCTGTACCTGTTCGATCTTTCCCAATCTCCTTCTTGCCTGGTTCCAACAGCCATTATATTATAATAATATTTAACGGCGCTGTACGACATGTCAGCCGGCCTTTTGTTTTTCAGCAGAGGGTCGGAGAGTATCTTTCTTATATTTTTTGTGTGATCAGGAGTGCTTATTATCTGTTTGGTGTTTAGCAGCGGGACAAGTTTATATTGAAGTTTGTAATACTCCCGCTGGTTCATATATTTATTGATTTGATCAGACTCTTCTTTAAATCCTTTATCCAGATAGGATAGTATATCGTTGGTTTTTTCGGAAGTTTTTAAAATTTCGCTTTTCCATGATAGTAATTTTAATGTATACAAAAACGATTCGTTTTCAATGGCACTTTTCAATGTTTTGTTAATTATTTTTAAAGCAGTAGGATACAGTGCTTTGTTATATAGGAATTCTATTTGCTGAAGCTTTTTTGCAATAACCATATCTGCTGAGTCGGCTGAATGGTATTTTTCCATACTTCTAAGTATAGCCTCCGTGAGGCGGGTTTTGTTGAATTTTAAATTTTTTATTGCTGTTCGGTTTCCCAGTTTTGCTTTTACTTTTTGTTCGTCATAATTGCCATTTAGAGAATTGATAATATCAAACAGTTTTATGTAATTATCCGATCCGGCCTGTGTTTTAAAATAAGCCTTTTCCCTTGAGTCGAGGGATCTGATAAGTTGAAACAATTCGTCGGATGAGGTTTTCATGCTATTCAATGGTTTACTTAAGCCTGTTTTTGCTGAACGAAGATCTCATGGATGAAATAGGTTTATTATCTTATGCAACTTAATTGAATAATTTATGCAAATTTATGCCTTTTTATGCTGTATTTTGCTATTTTAATGAAATTATTTATTTATACTAAATGCAACTTATAGAGAAACATGATTTGTTTTGCATCTGTTATTGTATGACATTAGCCATAGAGCAAGATACTGAACAGCATTAATTTTTAACTTCAACCATGTATCAAAGTAAAACCTATATAAAGGGACTGTTTCTTTTGATCCTGTTTGCATATACAGCATTATATGCTTCAGGAACCACTGTAAGTAAGGAGCAGGCGCAGGAGTGGATGACAAAGCAGAGTTCTCCCGGTTTTCAGGAAAATAAGGGACAGATGGCTGATGTTAATGGCGCGCCTGTTCCATTCGTCCTTTTTAAAGTGCAGGTGCCTGATCTCAATATATGGCTTACCACAAGTGGACTTACCTATCAGTTTTTTAAGTTGAAAGAAGATGAGAATAAAAGATCCCTATCAGAAACTGCTTATCAAAAAGACGAGGATAAAATAACCGGATCATGGCATAGGGTGGACATGAGTCTTAAGAGCGCAAACATTAAAAGAGAAAATATATTTACTGAAGGCAATATTACACAAGGCGAGGTGAATTTTTACCTGGGGCATTGCGCAAAGGGAATATTTAATGTTAAAACTTATACTAAGATAACCATCAGGGAGATTTATCCGGGGATAGATTGGATACTCTATACCACTCCTGCGGATCTCTCCCTGCCTTCAACGGAAGCTGGTTCGGGTTTTGGTATGAAGCACGACTTCATTGTTCATCCGGGTGCTGACCCCACGCAAATAAAACTCATTTACGAAGGAAGCGGAAAGCTGAAGGTTAGTAGCGATCAGATACATTTTGAAAATAAATTGGGGGAGCTGACAGAAGGTAAGTTGCTGTGTTATCAGGGCGATCTGTCAGCTGCAATTACTTCCGGTTATTCTGTAAAGAGAACAGGGAAAGATATCGGAAATGGTTTTTCGTATGAGGTCAGAATTAAAACTGGGCAGTACAATATACATGAAACATTAATCATCGACCCACAATTATTTTGGGCTACTTTTTATGGGGGCAGTGGTTTCAATGGACCGAGGGGTATTGACTGCGATGCGAACGGCAACCTATATGTTGCAGGATATTCAAGTTCAGTGAATTTTCCGACACTTGCCTTTGGCGGGGCATACTATGACAATACTTGCGGAGGAGGGCCTCAGGATGTTTACATTTTGCGTTTTACAAATACCGGTGTCCTGACCTGGGCAACATACTATGGAGGCAGCGGAGACGAATTTGGTAACGCCATTGTATGTGATGGAGCTGGTAACGTTTATGTTACCGGCCAAGCCACAGGTAGTTTTCCAACACTTGCACGGGCAGGGGCATATAATCAATCTGTATTCGGAGGAGGAGCCCGTGATGCTTTCGTTTTGCGGTTTAGCAATACAGGAGTACTTACCTGGGCAACTTATTATGGAGGCAGTGGCGATGATATTGGCCAATCAATTACCTGCGACGGATTAAATAATATTTATGTTACCGGACAGGCAGGTTTGGGTTTCCCTACTCAATCATTGGCTGGCGCATATAACCAGGCCGCGTTTGGAGGAGGAGGAGGTACCCCTACTGACGCATTTATTTTACGTTTTGATAATGCAGGTACCTGCGTTTGGGCTACTTATTATGGAGGCATTGCAAACGAGATGGGGACTTGTATTGCCTCTGATGGAGCAAATAACCTGTATGTTACGGGGCAATGTAATAACATTGGTGGAGCTTTCCCATCCCAGGCATGGGCAGGCGCGTATAACCAGAGTGCAGTATCAGGATTCAGCGACATTTTCATTTTACGGTTCAGTAACTCGGGAGTTCGTACCTGGGCCACGCTTTATGGGGGAAGTAATTGGGATATGGCAGGTTCCATTTTATGCGATGCATCCGGTAATATATATGTAACCGGTGAGACGAATAGTGTCGATCTGCCTATCCAGGCGAGGTCGGGAGCTTATAATCAAGCTGTATGGGGCGGTTCGGGATTTACATCCTATGATATATTTGTTTTGCGATTTACAACTGCCGGCGTTCTTAACTGGGCTACCTACTACGGTGGTGCCGGAAACGAATCCTTCGGATCTTATGATAATCTTGAAACTGATATTTGCGGGAATGTTTATGTTGGTTTGTACGCTTCAACCGGATTATACACCTTCGGTACTACAACGTGCAGCCAGTATTACGATCCAAGTGTAAACGGAAGCAGAGATCCTTTTATCATAAAATTCAGTAATGCCGGATCGGTATTGTGGGCTACATTTTTTGGAGGAGGGGGGAACGGTGATTTCAGGGCAGCTTTAGCAACCGATAATAGCGGAAATTTATTTGTTGCTGGTGAATGGGCTGCAGCGGGCGGATATCCGGTTACAAATCCAGGAGGAGGAGCCTATATTGATGCTACCTATAATGGAGGTGAAGACGCCTATTTTGCTAAATTTATTCCCGTGGTTTCTACCTATACTCAGGGGCAGGTAAATGCCACCAGCTGTGCCAGCTGCAATGGCAGTGCTACTATCAATGTAAGTTGCGGTAATCCCAGTTACAATTATGTATGGAGCAATGGTGCCCAAACATTAAATAGTACAAGTGCCACCAATACCATTACCGGCCTTTGTACAGGTACCTATACCGTAACAGTGACCGATGCCGGCTGCATTCCCGTTCCTTATACCACTACTTTTACAATTTCTTCTGTAGGAGGACCTTGTGGAAGTGTCGCCGTCACCGCGACCGGTACAAATGCATGTGCAGGAGATTGTGCAACGGCAATGGCAAATCCGATCGGCGGTACCAGCCCGTACACTTATTTCTGGAGTAACGGTGCTGCCACTCAAAACATAAGTCCCTGCCCGGTGTCAACCACTACTTATACAGTTACAATAACTGATGCCGGCGGAAGTACAGCAACATCAACTACTGTTGTAACGGTAGATCCTGCAGTTATTGTCGGTGCGACCGCAACAAACATAACCTGCAGTGGGGTTGCTGACGGAAGTGTCATTGCCAATCCCGGAAGCGGCACTTCTCCGTATGTATACAGTTGGTCCGCCCCAGGCGGACAAACCACACAAACGGTTACTGGATTATCGCAGGGCAGCTATACTGTAAAAGTAACCGACAGTAAAGGCTGCACATCCACATCCACAACAGCAATAATTTCGCCACCACCGTTATCGGGACAATTTAATAAAGGCACCGCAAGCTGTTCAGGCTGCGGCTGTAAAGAATGGATCATGGTAAATGCAACAGGTGGTACAGGCCCTTACAATTACCTGTGGCCTGATGGTCATATCAATCGGTATAAAAACGGGCTTTGTTCGGGCTCTTCTACAATAAAGATCACTGATAAGAACGGGTGCAGCATAAATGTTAATTTAAGCGGCCCCTGATAGAACCCGGGAAGGAATTACTGCATTATACAGGCAGCAATTTTGATCCCGACCTGTTTTATATTTTTTGATATAATTCAGAAATCCCCTGCACAAAGGTGCTCCATAAAAAGCGCTTTTTTTCGGCCACTACGTTTGTGGTAAATTCCGTTTCCATGTTGTTCGCATAGAAATGAACGATAGCATCGGCAATAGCCTCAGGAGCAGGTTGCACTACATAACCTGCCTTTAAATGAGGGACTATTTCCCCGAGTCCGCCTACATCGGTTACAAGCATCGGGCGTTCAAAGTGATAGGCTATTTGTGTAACGCCGCTTTGAGAAGCGGTTCTGTAAGGTTGAACGATCAGGTCTGCCGCGCAGAAATAATTTTTTACTTCAGTTGCCGGAATAAAATCTGCCTTTATTACTACGTTGCCTTCTATTCTGTTCTCCCTGATAATGTTGTTGTAATAAGCAAGGTCTTCATAACATTCACCTGCAACCAGAAGTTTTAAGTTTAAATTTCGTACACGGTTATCGGCCATTGCTTTAAGTAAGAGATCAAGTCCTTTATACTTTCGTATAAATCCAAAAAACAACAGGTAACGGTAACTTTGCCTGAAACCCAAATGCTGAAGAGCCTCCTCGCGGGAAATTTTTTCACCGAAAATATCGTAAATAGGGTGGGGCAAAAAGGCGGCTTTGGGATCTGGAATAAATTTTTTCAGATCATCCATAACACTTTGCGACATGACTACAAACGCGTCACATGATTTGATGAAGTAATTGGTAAGCGATTCATCGCCAAAGCGCTTTTCGTGGGGTAAAATATTGTCAGCTATAACAATTACTTTAATAGAGGTTTTCCACTTTACAAGCCGGGCAATTGTGCCGAGGCAAGGCGCCATAAAAGGAAGCCAGTAACGTATAATGATATAATCGGGGTTTTCCTTTTTTATTTCCCGGGCCGTTTTGTACCAGCTGATTGGGTTAACTGAATTGATAAGTGTTTTGATCTTAACGTCCTGCGGCCTTGATGAACTTTTGTCATATTGTGTTTTGCCGGGAAATAAAAAATCAGGATATTGAAGGGAAAAAGAAATGATCCTTGAACTGATCCCGGCCTTTACAAATGAACGGCATAGCGCTTCATTGAAATTCGCGATGCCTCCCCGCAAAGGGAATGCGGGACCTACGATGATGTTTTTAGTTTGTTTGCTTTTCGCAGATTCTTCGCCGAGCATAATTAATGTTGCAATAGTCTATTTAGAATTTGGTAAGCAATTGAATAACGAACAATCGAACATTTGAATAACGAATTAAGAAGTGTGTGTTATTATCAAACTGAGGTGAGTTCCTGTTTCCTAACTCCTGTCTCCTGTCTCCTGTCTCCTAACTCCTAACTCCTAACTCCTAACTCCTTCATTCCCTGTTCTCTTTTCCACCAGATAATTATTCCGTATAGGAGAATTCCTCGAGATCAGTTCCCCAATAAAGCCCGCTAAAAACAGAACGGTGCCAATAACCATTGTCGTCAACGAAATATAAAACGAAGGACGCTGCGTAAGCAACCGGGCGGGCAGATGGTTGTAAACACAATAGAGCTTGGCAGCTCCAAGGTAAACCGCTGCCGTAAAACCAATAAAGAACATAATGCAGCCAAGTAATCCGAACAAATGCATGGGGCGTTTGCCAAACTTTGAAACAAAAGTAATGGTCATCAGATCAAGAAAGCCATTGATAAAGCGCTCTATGCCGAATTTGCTTTTGCCGTATTTGCGCTCCTGGTGCTGGACAGTTTTTTCGCCTATTTTAGTGAAGCCGGCCCACTTGGCAATAACAGGGATGTAACGATGCATCTCCCCATACACTTCAATACTTTTTACCACATCCTTTTTATACGCCTTTAAGCCGCAATTAAAATCGTGCAGCTGTATGCCGGATATGCTCCGTGTTACCCTGTTAAATAATCGGGTAGGGATGGTTTTGTTTATAGGATCATATCTTTTTTTCTTCCAGCCCGAGATCAGATCGAAGCCTTCTTCTGTAATCATTTTATACAGACCGGGAATCTCATCCGGGCTGTCCTGCAGGTCCGCGTCCATTGTAATTATTACATCACCCAGGGCAGCTTCGAAGGCTGTATTCAGCGCGGCCGATTTACCATAATTTCTTCTGAATTTAATTCCTTTTATTGCGGGATTGTTTGCCGAAAGTGATTCTATTACTTTCCAGGAACCATCTTTACTTCCATCATCAACAAAAATAACTTCGTACGAAAATTTATTTTCGTTCATCACTTTAGCGATCCAATTGCTTAGTTCGGTTAAAGACTCCTCTTCATTTAATAGGGGTATGACTACGGAAATATTCATTTCAACAGGTAAAGCTTTATACGTTTGTCGGAGTATCTTCAAAAACAGGGCGAGCCTTTTTAATGATAGCGCCCATGATCAACGCGAAAATAGCGCCAAATAGTATCCCCACAAAATAGTTTTTTATCTGCGCCCCTACGGAGAAATTATTTCCAGCTTCCTGCAATTGTTCGGCCACCTCATCAATTTTTTCCTGCGGAGCGCCCATATTCTCCATCATGGTCATTGTTTTTTCCATTATGGCGTTCTGCAATTTGTCGGGAAGTTCGGGATCGATGACATGGTATAAAAGCAGACCGAACAGGGTACTAATGGTGCCTGCAATAATACACATCACGAATGTTTTGATAAAGGCATCCTTAAACGTTATATAGCCCCCCATATCTTTACGTATGCGCAGGGATAAGATCACATACATGGTAATTATTGCAACAAGGATCAATATGCCTACCCACCAGGTGGCCATAAATTGAACCCCCATGAGGTAAGTGAACGCCTGTAGTAAAATACCAATAAAACCTGCTATTAAGCCATATTTTATCCCGGGATCCTTCATGTTATCTGTTTGTTTGGTTATTCAGGTAACAAAGATATAAGATTTTGTGGCTCAATATGTTGTATTTAAACGCGGTTTGTTAAATAGATTTATTAATTTTGTTACGGGCAAGTCTTATACGACCAGCTCCTGCTGAACTCCCCCAGGCGGGGAACCGAGCAAGGGTAAGTGGTTGAGCGGTGCGATATAAGTAGCTTGCCCTTTTTTTATTTCCTTTCTCTGTTCTGCTATCTACAATACCTTCGGCTTATTTATTCAAATTATCTGTTTTAGCCTGCCTGTGTGATACAGTCAAGGTAATAGTTAAGTACTGTTTTCTACAAAGTAAAACCAAAATTAAGTTTTAATAAATAGTCAAGGTTAGTTCCACCATTTTCAACATTAGTTCTTAAGCCACCACCAATGTCAATGCCCCAATAGATGTTTTTTGCTTTCTGTTTTTGAAATCCGTAATTGATACCGTAAAACATTGATTTAAATTTTTCACTACGGGAATCGCCTACCACTTTCGAATATATAAAAAAGGGACTTACATAATCTCCCGTAAAACCATACGTCTTTTTGCCAACTTTTTGACGCTTTTTTAGATTTGTATAAACTCTGAAATGAAATTCGCCAAATGGTAATAAGTATAAACTACCACCTTCATTAGAACTGAAATTTAAGGAAAAACCACTACCTCCTTCAATATATATACTTGCAGAATTCCCAATTTTTGTTTCTATACCTACGCCAATGCCAAGCAAATTAAATTTGGGGGTGAATCTTTTTTGTTCCGTTAATTCAAATCTAGTATTATTGATGGTCGGTTTGGGTTCTGATTTAATAGAATCCTTCGTGTCTACAGCTACGGATGTGACAGTACTTAATGCTAATGGTTCAATTAGATTTTTTCCAGGAACACTCATACTACTACTTGCCCACAAATTGTAATTGTGAATTACGGGAGCAATTTCATAAGATAAAAGGTATTCCCACTCATTAACCAAAGCACATAGACTTGGATTGTCTTCAATATAGTCAAGGATAATTTGCTTAGTAAATACTTTATTGATTTTTACCACTTCACTGTTTCCCTTCTTAATATAATAGGAATTACCTATTTTGTATAGAGTAATTTTTCCATCAACAACTCTTTCAAGGAAGATATTTTGCACGAAAACATAACAACTCTCAAAAACCTTATTAGAATATCCGTATCCTTTTATCTGATTTGGAAATAAAAATTTTGTTTTTTCATTGGAATACTTGAAGCTCGCAATACTTTCAGACGGTTTATTTTTGTGCTGTGTAAAGCCTTTTACCGTGTCAGATTTTAGATTAATATAATATCCTTCATACCAATTATTATCCTCTAAAATATCAGAGAACAAATTGATTGACAGAAACATTATAAAGGAAATTATACAATGTCTTATTTTTGTCATATAACATGTTTAGTATTCTGATTGGTGTAAGGTCCCCTATTCATAGTGTCACTGATTCAAAAGTATTCAATTGTTTCTGTTCATTAGAATCCTATAAGCACGTTATATTAAATGCCCTCATTTTTTTATTTCCAAATCTCTCCCCTCATTTTTTCACCTCATATATTTCCGACCAGGCATGGTTTAACTGAAAGCGTTTGACCAGGGTGATGTCGTTTCTCCCTTTCATTTTTTCATAGTCATCATGGCCCTCCATATTATTGAATATATACAATTCAATGTCAGGTCCGGACGTAGAGGTAACAGATGTGAACCGTTGATCCTCCCTTATATACCCGCAATATGGATTTGTTAAATTGGCCATCATTAAAAAGTGCGTGAAAAATTTTCTGTCCATCAATCGGTTTTCTGTGCAGTAGTTTACCATTTGTTGATGCACTTTTACGCAATCGGCATAGCCTAAATTATGGTCGCTGCTTGTTTTTTGTGGTATGTACATGAAAATTTGCAGGGCTGCATACGCGACAACAAACAGATACACCAATATTCGTTTTGTGAATGTGATATCAATAAGTGAAGCCGCGATAATGCAAAAAGGGGCAACCATGCTCATTACGTACCTGTCGCTGTAAAAATTAAATGAGCTTGAAATAAGAAACAGGACAATATATATTGAAAGTATCAGCAATGTTTTGTTTTGTTTGTTATTCAGGCGGTGTTTAAAATAGAAGAAAAGAAACAGTGAAGCAAGAATAGCCGCGGTTAGCAGGTTTTTTCCCCAGTATACAAACAGCTGGGCCGAAAAGGCCACCAATCTATCGCTAAATGTTTTCAGATCGTGTGAAAGAAAATCAATGTGTTCAGGAAAAAAATACCAGCCGTTTACCTGCTTCTGGATAATGAAGAAAAATGTAATGAGAGCCAGTGGAAAAGTAGTGATTAATAGCCCGGCAAGTTTACTTTTTAAAACATCTTCTTTTCTTTTCAGGAAAAGTATATCGGTTAACTGACAGGTAATAGCCGCGGCAATCGCAACTATGCCGGTTTCTTTGGTGTATAAAGCGAGCGTTCCCGTAATTAAGTACCCGATCCATTTTTGTTGTATGAAAAAATAAAGGGTAAGTAATGAAAAAAGCGACAGCATTATTTCAGGCAGTACAAGTACCGATTGTGCCAGGAATATCGGTTGAAGTACAATAAAAAGACAAGCCAACAGACTTGCTCTTTTAGAAAAAATATTTTTAACGAAATAATATATTGAAACGATAAGTGCGACTGAAATAAGCAAAGCGAAAATATGGCTGGCCATTAATGAGGTGCCGAATACCCGCAGCCACAATGCGCCTGTAAAATGAAACAATAATGGGTGCCCCCTTGAATAGTGAACCGGTAATGCGTCAGGCAGCAGGCTTATATGAGCGGCTTCCATGGCCCTTATGGCTGATCCGTATACCCAGGCCTCGTCCCAGTAATAGGGTAACGACAAATAGGGTATTTTAACAATTATAAAGGCAACAATAATAAGAAGCAGGAGTATCGTGTTTATACTGCGAGCGGAATAAGTGTTTTTAAGGGTCAGAAGTCGGAAGTCCGAAGCCGGAA
>JACPDY010000098.1 GCA_016183775.1 Bacteroidota bacterium | reverse complement strand
CAGATGAAACTGACATCAGCATCAAGGACAAAGAGTTGAGCCATAGAGCTCGCAAGTGAAATTTTTAAATTCCGGATGCTTTTTCAACTCAAAAAAGAATAAAAATTAATGTCTAACTAAAAATATGTTCAAGTGAAAAAAGTAATTTACATAATCGCCATTTTCATTTCTCCTTTTATTATCGCGGCAAAATTTGTGCATGCTCAGAATATTCAAAAAGACATGTTTGGGTTCGGATATCCGTCTGAAATAAAACACTTAGGCCAGAATTCCAAAATGCTTGATGTTGAACAAAAAACAGCGGGAAAATCTACCCAAAACCCTTTAAGAGGTAACGGAATGATGTTTATTCAAAACAAAGGACAGTTTATAGACATCAATCAGCAAGCCCGGCCAGATATTTTGTACAAAGGACTAGGGAACGGAGCTGATGTGTATTTACGAAAGTCAGGAATAAGTTATGTGTACAGTAATATTGGAGAAGTGATACATGAAGTCGATGAGCAGATTGAAGAATTGGAAAAAGCCGGAACAATTACCGTGGATAATGAGCAGGAAAAGAAACAGGAGTTAATGCAAAAAGCGATAATAAAAATTCATCGTGTAGATATGGAATTTGAAAATTGCAACAGTGATATCGAAACGATAAATGATGACGAAGTGGAAGGGTATAATAATTACTATTACGCCCATTGCCCTCAGGGAATAACCAATGTAAAGCAATACAATAAAATAATTTATAAAAATATTTATAAAAACATAGATGTGGTTTATTACGGCAATAAGGCAACAGGAATAAAATATGACATAATTGTACAGCCGCATACCAACCCTGATCAAATAAAACTTCACTGGAAATGGGCTGAAAGCATACGCCTTAACTACGAAGGAAACTTAGTGATCAAAACCGCCATAAATGAGTTTTACGAATCAATACCAAAAGTATATCAAATCATCAATGGAAAAATCGTTGATGTAAAAGCAAAGTATATTTTAACCCCTATTTCTCCAGGCGAAGTGATTCTTAATTTTTCGTTTTCAATTTTTAATCCCAATTATTCTCTTATCATCGATCCCTGGGTATCTTACTACGGAGGAACAGGTACAGATGTTGGTAGCGGAGTAACCACAGATGCTTCGGGAAATGTATATGTGTCTGGATGGACCAATAGTGCTACCAGCATTGCTTCAGCTGGGTTTCAGAATATTTTGGGTGTTGGTACTGACGCCTTTCTTGTGAAATTTAACGGCGTTGGAACCCGCCTTTGGGCTACTTATTACGGAGGAACAGGGAATGATCGTGGTACAAGTGTAACCACTGATGCATCAGGAAATGTGTATATGTCGGGATACACCGAAAGTACTTCCGGAATGGCTTCAGGTGGGTTTCAGAATGCTTTTGGAGGTACTCGGGATGCATTTCTTGTGAAATTTAATGGATCCACAGGTGGTCGCATTTGGGCAACTTACTACGGAGGAACGGGTAGTGATCAGAGCCAGTGTGTTACTACTGATGTTTTTGGAAATGTATATTTATCGGGTCAAACCGCGAGCACAGCAGGTATAAGTTTCGGTGGATTTCAGAATGCTTATGGGGGCGGTTTTAGAGATGCCTTTCTAGTGAAATTTAATGGGGCAGGAACCCGCATCTTAGCAACCTATTATGGAGGAATAGGTAGTGATGTGGCTTTTGGAATTGCTATTGACGCTTCAGGAAATATTTACTTGGTTGGCTGGACCCCCGGTACTATGGGCATTGCTTCCGGAGGATTTCAAAATGTTTTTGGTGGTGGTACTAATGACGCTTTTCTTGTAAAATTTAATGCGGCAGGAGCTCGTATCTGGGCAACTTACTATGGAGGAACGGGTGATGATCAGGGTTACAGTATTGTTACCGATATCTCAGGAAATGTGTATATGGCTGGAATGACTCAAAGTACCACGGGCATCGCTTCCGGTGGATTTCAAAATGTCTTTGGTGGTGGTAATGCTCTTGCTGGTGATGGCTTTCTTGTAAAATTTAACGGGGCAGGAGTCCGTATCTGGGCGACTTATTTGGGCGGGAGCATTGCTGATTATGCGTTTTCTGTAGCAGTAGATATCCTTACTAATGATGTTTACGTATCTGGTGATACGTATAGTTCAAACTTTCCCGTAACTTCTTGTGCCTGGCAACAAACATTAGCAGGCGGCATTGCGGAAGACGGTTTTCTCGCGAGCTTTACTTCAGCGGGGAATATTATTTGTTCGTCCTATGTAGGTGGTACAGATATATCCGATGACGAAGACTGCCGTATGGCCTTGTATGGTTGTTATGTATATATGACTGGACATACAGGAGGTAATTATCCTGTTACTCCAGGAGCCCATCAAACAGTTTATGGAGGTGGAGGTCGGGATTCTTTTGTGGCTCAACTCTATAAAAATAGTTGCGGCTTTAATAAAACTGTTAATCTCACGGCCTCAGCCAATAATAATTCAGTATGTGTAAACACCTCCATTAATTTTACCGGCAATTTTATAATAAGTTGCAATAATAGTGCGGTTAATTATATGTGGAGTTTTCCTGGAGGGAGCCCATCTTCTTCTTCCGCCCAAAATCCCACTGGAGTTACCTATTCAGCTGCCGGAAGTTATTCTGCGCAACTTATTGCCAGTACTCCCTGCGACACAGATACGGTATATGTTAATGTTACGATTGCTACTTGCGTGAACATCGCCGCCAATGTAAATTCGGCATCCATGTGCAGCGGGACAACACCATGTCCAACCTTAACCGCAATAGGAATAAATGGTACAGCTCCTTATACCTATCTATGGAATACAGCCAATATAACAGCAAGTATTAGTCCTTGCCCTGCAAACACAACTAACTATACCGTAACAATTACCGATTCGGGAGGATTAACCGCCACCTCAATCGCCGTATTAACAGTTAATCCAGCTATTAGTGTGATAACCGCTGCAATCAACATAACTTGTAATAGTGGTACAGACGGAAGTGCTATTGCAAATTCAAGTGGTGGCACACCTGGTTACATTTACAGCTGGAGCAATGCCCAAACAACGCAAACAATTTCCGGACTACCACAAGGTAATTACGTAGTAACCATTACTGATTCAAAAGGATGCACTGCCACTTCCACTGCTGCAATAGTTTCACCATCACCATTGGTTGGTCAATTTACCAAAGGCGCAGCCAACTGCCCCGGTTGTGTTTGCAAAGAATGGCTTATGGTAAACGCCATTGGTGGCACAAGCCCCTACTCCTACTCTTGGCCTGATGGTTATGTTAACAGGTACAAAAATCAACTTTGCCCGGGAACATACCTTATAAATATTAAAGATAAAAACGGATGCAGTATAAATGTGAATCTTACGGCACCTTGATTTCACAAAAAAATTACAGCAAGCTTTCAAAAGCCCTCGAAAAAATAGAGAGCTTTTTTATTGTAGTAAAGAACTACCGATTAATTGAACGAAACATCTCCCTTGCCCTATTCTTCTTAAATATTGATTGGAAAAACAATTAAGCTCCATTGTAAAAAGCTGACAACCTGAATGTGGATAGACAATATGTGAAAGCCAAAACGGCTTTTTCGAAAAATGTGCAGTGGGTAAAAATTAAAACTTTTGAGCGGTCGGTGTGTGTTTGGTTGAGTGTCGGAAAGTCTGTCGATTCTTTTGAACCCGAGATGTTTTTGTTTAGTGATAAATTGTCGTAGGTAGATGACCGGCCACCTTACCTATAACTGGCCATTTTATTCCCTTAATCATCATCCTGAGAAAATAATTCATTATTTGCAGGATTGCTGAAATCTAAAGCAGCCTTCTTGATGTTTTTTATTCTTGTCATAATAAAATAGCACAAAGGCAAAACACCTAAAACAAAAAAGACCGATCCTCCAATTATCCTTAGCCAGGTCAGCGACTGGAACATATTTGAAGATAAAAATTGGTCCGATCGGGCATACCATAACCCATTTTTAAACACAGCATTTAACTGATATACGCCCGCCGGAAACAGATCTAAAACAACCATCAATGCCAAACCAATATTTATTGACCAAAAAACTGTTTTACATATTGCCTCATTCCATCTGCTGCTGTCAAATAAAAGTTTTGCGCAAAATAATACTGCTGCTATTGATAAATTCCCGTAAACTCCCATCAATGCTGCGTGTCCATGATTTACAGTCAGGTATGTTCCATGTTCAAAATAATTAACTATCGGTAAATTGATAATTAGCCCGAATACTCCGGCGCCCATAAAATTCCAAAAATTTACTCCAACCAGGAATAAAAAAATATCGTTCATTGCAAAAGCTGCGC
The DNA here is from genome assembly GCA_016183775.1 of Bacteroidota bacterium. Lineage (NCBI taxonomy): Bacteria > Pseudomonadati > Bacteroidota > Bacteroidota bacterium. The sequence continues at coordinate 86,617 of JACPDY010000098.1, read as the reverse complement.
CCGGTTTATTTTTTTGTAAAAATTCCGGCAGTTTTTTAAATCTCCAAGCCTCTAAGGTCAACAAAATAAGAGGGACTACCTGTAGTGTAGAGAAAATGCTACCTAAAGCCATGGTGGCAACGGGTTTCCCGTTCCAATAAAAATTATGAGAAATCCCGAGTAATCCGGAACCTAAAAACAGAATGGCCGCTATGTAAATTACTCTTTCAGTAGCCTGGCGGCTTACAATTCCCATTAGTACCATAAAATAACCAATTATAACGGTTGTGAAAACTTCAAAAAATGCTTCTGCCCACATATGTATTACACACCAACGCCAAAAATCAGCGATAACAAAATTTGTTTCCTGCCCGGCAACGAATCCGGAAAGGAACAAACAAACAACTGAAAAAACTGTGTAAATGAGCCAGTTGGGCAAGCGCCATGGCCTGCCTTTGATAAAGGCGGGTTTTAAACCCCTGTAAAGAATAAAGATCCATAAAATAAAAATTGCAAGTAAACAATATTGGTAAAACCTTCCCATTTCTAAAAACTCCCAACCCTGATGCCCAAACCAATACCAACCTTTTCCAAGAAAGCCTGTCGGCCCGAGATATATACCTATGAATGCCGCTAATACAACAATTAAGGTAAACCAAAACAATATATTAACAAATAGTTTTTGATTGGCAATTTCTATTTTAGAGATCAATGGCAAAACAAAAAGTGAAGCACCTATCCAGCAGGATGAGATCCACAATACCGATAACTGCACATGCCAGCTTCTTGAAACTACGAATGGAAAAAGAGTCGAGAAGTCTATCCCAAACAAATTGTAAATTCCTACAAAATCATGTACCGTCAGAATACCGCAAACTACCTGTATAAAAAACAAAAGTACCCCTGCAATCAAAAATTTAAAAGATGCCTTTTGAGAAGACGATGGCTTAAAATTATTAATACTGTTGAATGAAATTAATGGAAGCGCCTTGTTAGTATATGATTGAAAATTTAATTGTTCGAATTGGGAGTAGTAATACAGAACTACGCACAACCCGAGAATAAATCCGAACAGCCCCAGAACACTCCATAGGTATACACTATGACTTGGAAAATTACCAGCCTCTGTATCGTAAGGCCAATTGTGTGTATAACTATAACTCTCTCCCGGTCTTTCTACAGCGCATACCCAGGCTCCCCAATAAAAGAAAGCAGCCAGCTTTCTTATTGAAGTGGTATCCGGGATGTAAACCCAGTTGGTTTTACCTTTTGCCAGCTTTTTATTAAAATAAAATTCATCCTGGTAATGCCTGACCAAATCGGAATAGCCTTTTACGCCTGCATCTGTTATAGTTATGGATTTCTTACTCTCATCGTGTGTATTCGATTTTAGTTCTTTCTTTAGTTTTTCACCTGCAGCTTCTTTGCCAATCGATGCAGAATAAAATTCGTACATTGAGGCTGAAATTTCATGCAGCGCTTCTGCCGTGAAATCCTGTCCCCTGATACCTCCATCTCCAAACATACTGCCATAATCCATCAATCCATATTGGTGAAACACCTTTTTGCCTTCTATAATATCGTTTTTACTGAAGACAATCGCACCATCCCGGCTAATGAAATTCTCCAAGGGCGGCGCATCGTTGTAAGTTTGGTATCCTATCATTCCCACTCCGCCAAAGCTTACTGCAAAAATAATCAGCAGAGGAATCCACCAATTTTTCGGATTCATCATAAACGAAATAAATCCTTTTGATTGGGACATTTTGATTACGAGATGTGACTAAATTTTTTCAGGTTAGTTCCGTGGAAAGTACAAAGTAAGACGAAACACGATGTCAAAAGTATGATTTGAATCATACTTCTATATGAGGACTAATTAAATGAGGAATTTTATTCGGGTAATTCAAATTCTGTTTCCCATTCTTCTTCGGTAACATTATTTTTAAGCTTTACTTTCATAAAAGCAGCATCATCCTTTTTTGCATACCAACGGTCGATCACACGGCTTTCGGCTCTGCCATCAGGTGCATCTTTGGCTTTTATTACATCTCCGATGCGGACTAAAAAGGGGTAACGTATAGTCAGCTTTTCGTCTTCAGTGAGCACCATATTAAGGGCGAGTTCAAAAAGTATTTCTTCAAACTTTTCAGCAAGTATTTCATCGTTAATATCCTTCTTCGCCCTTTCTGATATCTGGCTGCTCCAGCCTAAAAATTTGCCAATGGCTGCAGGCCGCAATTTTTCTTGTATATAATACGGGAAAGGAGAGCGAACATGATCCTGATCGCTGAACCAAAAGCTAAATGCAGCCTCAATCATACCGGGCTCAACATACTTTTGTGATTTTAACCTGTGTTCAATTTCCGATTCGTTCATAATCTTATAAATTATGTCAATAAAGGTAAACCCTCTTATATAAATTAAATATGATCTTCATCAGTTAGTCCCATTATAAGGCCATTTGTTACCTAATCAGTATATCCCAATGCGGTTTTTCCCTCCAGGGTTACACGATCTGTGGTCCATGCAGGTTCCCATACTAATTGAATGTCCAGCTTCGTATCAGGAAATTTTGCCCGTATAGCTGCATCAACATTGTTTATAATTACATCACCCATTGGGCATCCTTTAGAAGAAAGTGTCAATTCAATTTGTATTCCCTTATTCCGAACATACTCGATTTTATAAATCAAACCAAGGTCAATTATATTAATACCTAACTCGGGGTCTATAACCGTTCTAAGCGTCTCATAAATTTCCTTCTCTGTTTTATTCGCTTCGTTGTGCGTTTCCATTTTTGATTATGTGTTTTCGGTGTTAACAGTATGAAACAATATTTTAAAAACATTTACATTATACAAAAGTGCTGCTATCAAAAACAGAATTGAGCCTGTCGTTATAACAATTGCCCGGGATGTAAGAATACCGGAAATCAATAGCAGCATAGCTGCCAGATAGATTATATACTGGCCGCTTACGAGCCTGCCGGAGTAGAGATCTTTGGGCAATACAGTAGTTTGACTCCCCTGGTGTCCGTATTTATGTAACCAAACAATAAAAGGCAGTGTTTTAAACGTCTGTCCCAATATTAATGAAGTGATGAATCCAAAAAATATACTGACACCATAAACAAGACAAACCTGCCGGGAAAACACATCCTTTAAAAAAGGAGGATTAAAACTTATAATTATAGCAATAAACATTGGTATAAAAATAAATACAAAGGCCGAAAATGAATGTCTAAGACCAATATCCAGTTGTTTTCGTATACGCTTTTTATATGCTTCGTACAAAAATGAAATGAAAAATAAAATTCCGGCTACAATGAGTAAAACATATAACAGGAACAAAGCTTCTTTTTCTCTGAAAAATAAATCTGCTGAAAATCCGGCCAGTCCAATGTTTACGAGGTAGTAAGCGTAATTCAGTTTTCGGGTATTAAGGTTGTGAGATAATAAAAACATAGGAATAAGTTTAGACCCAACTCCCATAATCAACAGCAAAAACCAACCGGCAATTCCCATGTGCGCATGTATTTTTAAAAATAGTAAATGTGATTTAGGCAGGAATGGGTATGTAAAATTAAAAGCCATCATTGCGCCTAATATTCCGGTAAGTAATAGCCATAGAGTCGAGGTTCCGATAAAATCGGCCCCTGTGTTCCATTTGGGCGCTTTACGCGCTGTAAAAAAAACATTAACAGTAAAAAAAAGGAATGATACTAATATTAGTACAGAGGCAATCTGCAAATGAATATCGACATAAAAATTCCAGAATGAATATACCAGGCAAACAACGCCGGACGAAAAAAGAACGAACGTAATTTTTCCCAATCTTTCACTATAAAGAGGCGTCTCAAGAATAACAGGCAGCAACTGATACAATGCACCGAAAATAATCATGCTGCCCCAGCCCAATGCCGCCAGATGTGTAAGCGCTAATAATTTGGGATGAAAATAATGGCCGGAAAAGGCATCCGCAGAAAAAAGCATCAAAACACAGAGCAACAAAAAGAAAATGGCCCCAAGTGCATAGTGCATAAGCACAAGTCCCGGAGAAGAATTTCTTTTTATCTGCAACCCCTGCATCTCATCTGAAAATTAAAAGTTTAATATCCCCTTCTCCTGCTTCATCAATAACCCAGGAAAATTTCTTCTCCTTTAATTCAGGCAAAAGAAATTGAGGGATTTTTTTATGATTTACAAAAAGCACATGTCCGTCGGGCAATAATTCCAATTCCTGCAAAATAGTGATCATCGGCAATGGCATTTCAAGATCGCGCACGTCAACAACTTTCATTTTGTGTTTATACTTATCAGCAATTATCCTAAAATCGTCTTTTGTGCTGTGCACCACTTGCATATCCTTTGCTCCGCCTATATCTCTATCGTTCGTCCTTTTCAGCCAGGTATATGTTATACCACTTTCCGGAACTTCTGTATAATATTCAAATCCCCTTTTCGTCAGTATATTTATCAGTGGCAGCGGTTCAAAGGTGTTTATAATGAGCAACACATTTCCGGGAAAAAACGATGACACTACCTGCATTATTTTTTGAAAAGGATCCTTACCAGAAGCCAGGTCAGGGCGGACATCAAGCGTAATGATATTCTTCGCATCTATTCCCTGCATAAATGCCGGACGCTCGTTAGTCGGTAATACATTGTTTGTTCCCGGGGCAACATCCCGCAACACTACAAATCCAAGGGGTATCAACTTATTAAAAAAATCATTGACCGTGCATCCTCCGATTTTAGCGGCATCAGTTATCGTAATCCGCGGAGCAAGTATTTTCCTCAAAACCGGATTGCGGAGCTTTTCAAAATGTTTATTAATAGACACAATTGCTTCTATAGAAGCCGGGTTGGCTTTGATGAGCGAGGAGATTTTTGTATTAGCCGATATATTCATCTGCAAATCAAATTAGTTTTTTCTTGCTTTTTGTTCAATCCATTTAAGAATGGAGCTTATTTCGGGTGTCGGGATAGAGCCGGTGGGTGGCATAATTGAAAGTTGCCCGGAAACATGTTTATACAACAGACTTGACTTCGGTGATACAGTATCTAAATAAGGTGCGCTAAATCCTGAAGACCAAAGCTGATCGTATGAGCAACATGTTTGTAAATTTAACTTGGGGTGAGTATTATTGTGACAGGCTGTGCAGTAAAAATTAAAAATGGGTTGAATCTCTAATGAAAAGCTTATCGAATCTATCCGGGAAACAATCGTTACGGTTTTTTTTTTTTTTTCTCAAAACAAATTATCTGAAATAAAAATTAATAGTATATAAATGCTATTCTTGCAGTCTGCTTTTCTTCCAAAATTTACGTTGAGTATTAAACCCTAAAAAAAACTCTCCCTTTTGTATGTTTGCAGAGCCTGATGTATAAACATGGTTTTCAAGAATTTTGCCGTTGTTGCTTATGAAAATCTGAAAAACATGTCCAACTGTTCCAAATTCTACACCCAAAGAAACCGGATTATAAAAATTGGAATGCCGGTTGTTGACCCCGTGGGCATATTCAAAAATAACAGAAGAGTTTAATCCGAATTTAAATCTTCCTCCCCCCGAGAATATAAGAGTGTAATTCTCATATCCTGCGCCAACTAAATTCTGATAAATAAAGATCGGAGTAAATAACAATGTCAGCCTTTCCGACAATTTAGATGAAACTATAAGCTGAGTGTTATAAATCAAACGGTGTGAGGGCTTATAACTAAATGTCACTCCGGAGTTTTCATAAAAAGCTCCCTTTGACACATTTGGAAATTTTTCAGTTCGTATGGAAGTATTATTAAATAGGGCAATAGACACAGGCGTTTTAAATCCGTTTGTCTGCCTTACAAGCAGATACTTCCCTTCTATATCAACCGTTTTATAATAGTTTGTTCTGCCAATCATTAAGTATAATCGATCAGAGATACTCCACCCCAATGATAACCTTATAACGGATGGCAGATCAAATCCTAAAAACTGCTGCACCAAACTGGAATCAATACCTACTTTTCCGAACCGATGCTGAATTCCAAATGTTCTGGATTTAGACTGGAGAACAGTTGTGGTTTGCGAATTTATTAATTGAGTTCCGGTGAATATTTCTTCAACGTATTCCGCAGCAGGTTCCTTTATACTTGTCGTATCCTGTCCAAAAAAATACCGGCAAAGAAACACTTGCAAAATAATTGCGAAAAGCCATCTCCATATTTGGTTTCCTATTTTCATTTCTTCATTGTTCGGATAAAATTTACCAGGTGCCATCTTTGCTCCGTTGTTAAAGATGCTTTGTACGGTGCCATTGGAGCTCGTCCTTCTGATATTTTCCAGAAAATGGCACCATCAGTTTGCTTTTGGACTAAACTATCAGTAAAATTAGCGGGCTTCCGCTTAAGTGTTTTAGATGCGGGACCGTTTCCAAGGCCTCCCAAGCCATGGCAATTCCAGCATACCTGTCCGAATATTTTTCGCCCACGCTCAATGGAGGCAAGATTGCTTGCTACCGGATTCGGTATTTTATCCACTTTTTCCGGCGCTATCCATAAATTGCTTTGCCAGAAGTTGTAGAAGAGAAATCCGAAGAAAGACACAAATAATACAGATTTCATTGTATTATTATTATTTTATTTAAGAATACATATTGACCAATTGATCCTTTAATAAAATATACGCCATCGGCATATTTATCCTTGATGTTAAAAGAACGAACATGTTCGCCGGCTGAACAAAGTTCGGGAGGTAAAATCATCGAAGTTTTGCCTTGTATATCGATCAAATGTATTTCCACAACAATATCTGTTTTTAAAGTATAGCTGATATTTATTACGTCTGCCGCCGGAATCGGGAATGCCGATACTTTAGGTCCATCCAATGGAATAGCGGGAGTGGTAGTGTTAATGTTCTCCGGAACGGTAAGAGTAGATGTAGCGATAGTGTCACCAGACGTACTAAAATTATTATTTGTAATATTAAATGCTCCGTAGAAAATTACACTTCCTGACTTTGCCGGGGGTGCTGTCCAGTCAAACTTCCATTTGACGGAATCATTTCCGTTTGTTCCTGTATATTTATGTGTAATGTATTCATTTAACCACCCCGTCAGTTGAGTCAACGTATCAGTAATAATAATTGCTCCTAAAGGGCTACCTGTTAAATTCTGAGGTGAAATTTCAAAGCCAAATTTACTATGTCCAAACCTGGAAGCGGTTGCGGTGATTGAATATGTTTTACCCGGCACATAGCCGGCAGCCGGAATGTTTGAAGTAATCCATCCTGTTGTGGGATATGTAGTTGATCCGGAATGACAATTAGTGCAATACTGCCCTCCCCCTCGCGGGTCACCGCAATATCCTGCAGGAGCGCCACTTGAATACAACAGCGAGTGATAAATATTTTCGAATGACATTAAAGAGACAGCAGCTAAACAAAAAGCGGCTATAATGACTGACCTATTCATGTGGGTGTATTTTTCTCTTCTAACTGGAATAGATATCAAAAAATAGACATTGGATATCCTTTGTAACTTAACTCAAATCAATAACACCAATACCAGTATAGGATCTGCAAACTACTCCGACAAATTTTTTTCCAAAGCAATTGCCTTTGGGAATAGGATGTTGTTTTCCAAATGAATATGCTGGTGTAAATCATCTTCAAATTCTTTCAGCTTTGCATACGATAGCCGAAATGTAGTGCAGGCATCAGTTGGAGGAGTATAACCGTTAGACAACTTATTTATACTTTCCACCAAATCCCCGACTTGCTCATGCTCCATTTCCATCATCCTCACAGGATTTTCTATGGTACCGAACGGAGATGGTTCAAGATTTTTCAGATCTTTTTTTGTTGATGTTAGTATTTTAATATAGGGGAACAATACATTTTCTTCTTTCATCATGTGCCGGTTTAATTCATCCACTACTTTTAAAAAGAGGTTTGCAATTTCTATTGCCTCCGGATGCCGTTCTCCATGAACTTTGGCTACCTTCTGGGTATATTCAAAAATCACCGGCATTGCCTGCAGCACATATTTATGGTGTGTGTTCACAATATAATCCGCCAGAAACCCGAGATCCCAGGTATTAAAGTCCTGCGAAGGTGAAGCCGTCTTTTCTTCAACCGCTTTAAGTTCCTTTTCTACCTGCACCACATCAATCCCTTTTTCCCTGCATGCTTTTGCGAGTGTCTTTTTCCCTCCGCAACAAAAATCCAATCCGAATTTTTTAAATACCTCCGCCTTTCTGAAATCTTTAGAAACTATATCTCCGATTGTGGCTTCCTTTTCTCCTTCTTTTAATTTCCCTATTTGAACTTTCCACCACTCAGGTCCTTCTTCCAGATATTGCCATGTAAATATATTTCCTCTCTCAGCGAGCAACTGATAGTACAGGGGCTTGGGATCATGATCATTGTGAATCACAAATGAATCTCCTTTTTCAAGCACATCAAATTTCTGAAAGATAGTGGGGTGCTTTAACCGTGGCTCTATAACCGTGACATCAAGAATATCCATTGTTTCCATATTTTATAGGGGTTTTGAATGATTTTAAAATATACAATATTCTTGCATAAAGTTAAAGAGGAAGTATGAAAACAAATATGATATAAATCATATAACTCGCCAGGGGACAAATCTATTTTTACAAATAAATATTATTTCACATGACGTATTTATTTGGAGTTGCCTGGCTTGTTTTAGCAATAATAATTGCTGTATTTATTCAGGGAAGTGGTTTTAAAAACAAGTTGTTTTTTAAGATCGGTTTACTTTTAATTCTTCTTTCTTTTATTTGTGGATTTGGAATTCTTGTGGCCGCTATATCAATCATCTGATACGCTGCTTTAATGGGTGTTCCATTCAGGGATAAGCTGCTCAAAATCTTTTTGAAGTGATTCTCCTCCGTCTTTTGCATACCAAAGATGTAAGTTTTTTACAAATTCATCATGGGATACGTCAGGGTTCCGAATTTTATATGCTTTTACCAGGTTCTGAATTGCTAAAGGCCGAGGTCCCCATGTCCCGATTTCTTCACCTGTTTCTGCATTAATGCAAATAAGCTTGGGAATGGCTCTTGAGCCGTTTGTCAAATATGCATCTATAATATCCGGATTTTCATCTCTCAATATTATTTTTAATTCAATATTGACTGAGTGTTTGGCCATCATTGCAATAAGCGGAATGTTTTGAGCCCCGTCGCCACACCACGATTCCGCAATTAAAATCCACGTCCACTTATTATTAATATTTTCGAGTGCGAACCTTAACACGTCATTGATTTTAATTTGCTTGTCAATGCGCTTCATCCGTTGCACATTAATTTTGGTGGCCTCAATGCGCTCAGGCAGCGCCTCTCTTCCTGTTGTCCTCCCCGTTTCCGAGCAGCGGACTACCATGGCTTTATATTCATTATATGAGCGGGTTACCCCGGCTCCCGAAAGTAAATGGATCTCATTCATAATAACAGTTGCTTTTATCAAAGAAGCATTGATTTATTCTCAAATAACATGATGGGGGTCATAATTTGTAAGCAAGGTGAATGGGAGGGATCGAAAGGAGAAATAATTGGAGAAAAATTACAACGGGAAGTACAGAAGTGAAAATGTGTGTGGTGGTTGCCGGTCGTTAAATATATTTCTCCGCAACTTATAATTCGCTGATAGCTATCAGCTCTTTGGCATTAACAATGAGAATAGCTTTCCCCTCGAGTTTAATATATTTTTTCTTTTGAAAATGCGCCAAAGTCCGGATCACCGTTTCATACGTTGTTCCTGCCATATTCGCAAAATCTTTTCTGGATAAGGTATAGGCTAATTTTCGGGGAGTCTGTTTGTCATATCCAAATGATTCAATAAGCTTGATCAGTATTTTTGCAATACGCTTTTTAATGTCGGAATACATCAGGCTTTTCATTCTTTCTTCAGATTCCCTAAGTTCACCTGCGAGAAAATCAATTAAATAAATACTTAATGGCGGATTGGATTTAATCAGGATTCTGAAAATATTATTTGGAATAAATGTAACCGTTGTATTCGTAAGAGCTATAGCTGATATAGGATATTGAGAAGTTGCAAATCCCCTATGCCCCAATAATTTGCCTTTCCCGGCAAGTCTTAATATCCGTTCTTTATTTTTATCATATAGTGAAACTACTTTAACATATCCGTCATTTATGAAATAGATACCATTAACCTTCTCGCCTTGAGAAAATATCTTATCCCCTTCTTTTATGGAATAAAGCACCTGGTTAATGTTTATAATCGGATACCATTCCTCCGAACAATACTCGTATAACATATGCTGCATTTTAATTGGACTGGCTTTTTATAATGTATATGACTAACTAAATTATAAAACTGGCCTTACCCCCCTATCGCAACCATTGACCGGTTATTGTTATATATAGCAGAAGCTGAGAATTGATTAATGGTATTCATTCCGGCCCGTTTTGCCTTTTTTTTCCAAATCGATTCTGCTATTAATGGCCGTATATCAATACCCTCACGAAGTGGAGTAAGCAAATCCGTTTCGAAACCCGAAAATAAGCAATTTTTTAATTTCCCATCGGCTGTAAGCCGTATTCTATTACAGTTATCACAAAATGGGTTGGTAACGGATGAAATTACAGCGAACGTTCCTTTGTAGCCATTTATTTGATAATTTTTTGCCGTATCGTTCTTCTTATCCTCAATTTTTGACACTTTTGTTTTATACCCGCCATTTATAATCCCCATCATTTCCTTATACGAAAGCCCTTTGCTCCAGTTCCACTTATTACCATCAAAAGGCATAAATTCAATAAACCGGAAATGCACATTGTTATCCTTTGTAAATTCAATGAAATCAATAATTTCATCATCATTCACTCCTCTCATAATTACCGCATTGAGTTTCACATGGAAATTTTCCTTTATTAATGTTTGAATATTTGAAAAGATACTTTTAAAATAATTTCGCCGCGTAATTTTATTTAATTTCTCTTCCTGTAATGAATCAAGGCTAACATTAATAGAGTTCATCCGATTCGATTTGAATGTAGCAATAAATTTATCCACAAGGATGCCATTTGTTGTGATAGCAAGTTCTACCGGAAGCTTTGATAATTCATGGATAATTTCATTCGCGTCACTTCTTACAAGCGGTTCACCTCCGGTAAGCCGTATTTTTTTTACACCCAAACCAACGAAAGTATTCGTGATACTCACTATCTCATCTTTGCTCATGAATTCTGAACGGGGGCGAAGCGGGATTCCTTCTTCCGGCATACAATAAAAGCACCGCAGATTACATCGTTCGGTGAGTGATATCCGGAGGTAATCATGAACTCTTCCGAACTGATCAGTGAGTATAATTTGATCTTTGCTCATTAGTGGCTGTGCATTTCTTTTTCAATGGCATCAAATTCATCCTTGCTCAGGTATTTTTGAGCCAGTGGAAACAATGTGTAATCCTCCCGGTATATATGAAGTTTAAGAAGTTCGATCAATTCACGGGCCGTTTCGTAGGCTGTGTCAAGAATGAACATTTTTGATCCTTCATCTTTAATCCTGGTCGCGAGTCCGAAAAAATTAAAAGACAAAGCACCCAACTGAATAAATTTCACATGGTCGTCTTCCATTACATCAATGGCCGTTAATTTAGTTTCGCCTGTACTATGCTCTCCCGCTTCAATCAATCTTTTGTTGAGGAGTGGAAATAGTGCCTTCTCTTCTTTGTCGTTATGCGGAAGGAGTTCGGAATCAAAATACCTAAAGAAAGTTGCGAATATTTCATTTATCTTTTGATCCACTTTATAGTCGCTTGTTTTAAACTGCACAAGCGCTCTTTCAAATGCTTCAACCTGCTGCGCCGCTATTTTATGTTCTTCAACAAATGTTTGAAGCGGCTTATCCATGTTTTCAAAATCGACTTTCATTTTTCCCGGCTGTTCATATGCCGAAGGCGGATCCATAGGTGTATGTTCTACCTGTTCAAGTCCTTTGTCCACGTTCCTTTTTACAGGATCACTTTTGGAAAGTTGTTTCAAATCAATCATAGCGTTATGTTTTAATGCAAATAACGGTAAGTGCAAATAAACAAAAAATGATATCAATCATATTATAAAAATAGCCCCCGGATAAATAGGCTATTTAATCAGTTTCGGCTGAGTTATTTTAAGAAATTGGGCCTGAAGGTGAGCATGAGATATGCCCAATTACTTGGGGTATTTGTTTTTCCACCCCTTATAGCTTTCATGCTATCTGTTCCAAACATTTGAGAATAACCTCCCTGCAGCACAACATTAGGAGCCAGATTATACGCGAATGTAACATCAAGCTCTGTTCCCAAATTGGCATTCATGGCCGTATATTTTCCTGATTTCGCAAATTCTTTTGTATCAAGAATATCGGCGGCGGCATTAAACATATGGGCATCCGCGGTAATCCACCATTTTTCGGTTTTGTATTTTAATCTGAGCCATATATCCTGTAATCCGACACTATTAATATGATTTCCAACATAAAAGTAATCCATATAGCCATTGAAAGCGTGATTCGTTCCGAATAGCGGATTGAATGAATGGTTGATTTTTTTATACGCTTTTGTGGTATCGGTTTGACTTTGTCCTGACTGAAGTTCATAGCCTAATGTAGCTGACACCTTTGGAGTTATTGAGTAGGAGACATCTATTCCTGCCAGGTAAGCCTGCATATCATTTAACGCGACATCCATTCCACCCATGTAATATCCCTTTCCAACCAAACTTAATTTACCTGATTTATATTGTATATGCGGCCCGGTCATAAAACTATACCTTGAAACACTATTTGTCACAGAAGACTGCTGTCCATTTGTAAGAGCCAGGTAGCTTAATTCAAGTTTCGGCCATTTTTTGTTTAGCCATAAATATTGCATGGCTTTATAGCTGCTTGCAATAGTATATTTGGTTGTTTTAAATTGTTCCATATCCTGATTATATGCAAATCCCACATGTAATATGAACGTGCTGTCATTGTATTTAAACAAAGCCGCATCATGCTTTCTGCCTTGCTGTGCCCATCCCAATCCCCCGAAAATTCGTTCATCATCATAAACGATTTCCTGACGGCCAAATTTAGCCGCCACTTTCTTGGAAAAATTGTATTCAGCCCAGGCTTCATGTATGGCAGTCAATCCATCCGTGGAATTCAATTGAGATTGGCTGCCCCAGATACGTACATCCTGAAAGACAACTTTCGTTTTAAAATTATCATTACTATATCCAAAGTTTATACGTGTACGCTGAGAAACAAACATGGCCGCATCCATCGCGGAGTCGGAGAGGGCTTTAAATCCGTGCCTGTATTCAAACCTGGGCCTTATTTCTCCAGTCAATGTCATTTGTGCATTTGCTGTTAGTGCTGTTGTTGCTATCAAAGCTGTAAGCACTGCGCCTTTTAATTTTGTTTTCATAGTTAGTGTTTTTTTAGAATCATATTTTACGAAAATCAGCTTGGCCTTTCACATCCTTTTCTATTGTAATACCACCAGTTAATTATAGTTGCCAGTACAAAAAATGCCGCTATTGCATAAAAAAATCCATTTGCATTCCCTGTACTTTTTATTATACTGCTAACAGAAGTTGCGAAAATAAAAGGGCCAAATGCGGCTATGGCAGCCGAAAAGCCAATTACACCGGCGGCCTGGCGTGGGTTGTGGCCAAAAATGATGGGGTATTGACGGAAAGTAGCCGCATTGCCCATGCCGGTAATGAAGAACAAGAAAAGCATTAAATACAGAAAGGTTGGAAATTGTTCAACGGATGTTGGTGTCAGCAATCCCATTTGAACCATAGCAACGCAACCTGCGATCAATGCTATACCCGTTAATGTTGTTAATACGGCTCCACCTACTTTATCGGCAATAAATCCAAATAAAACCCGGCTGCCGGCGCCGATCAATGGTCCAAGAAACGCATATTTTAAAGGATCCGGAGCATTAGCAAAATCGCCGTAAACTGTTTTAATCATCAACGGAAAAATAGCGGCTAATCCCGAAAAACCGCCGAAGGTCATCACGTATGTTATTGTACAAAACCAGGTATGTTTGTCCGAAAAAATATCAAGCTGTTCTTTAAATGAGGCTTTTACCGGGATACTTTTAATTAAAAACCATGACGCGATTGCCAAAATAATCAATAAGGGAACGTACCAGAATGCCGCACTTTGAAGAAATATTTCTGAGGTGCCAACTATTTCTTTTGTTTTAGGATTTACTTTAGTGAATACTTGTGCCGCGCCATATGTTGCAATGCCAAGCATTGCAGGAGTCATAAATTGAGCAACGCTAACCCCAAAATTTCCAATTCCGGCCTGGATACCTAAGGCTGTTCCCTGTAATCTTTTCGGAAAGTATAAACTAGTGCTTGGCATGTACGAAGAAAAATCCCCGCCGCCGAAGCCGGCCGTAAACGCAATGATCATAAATACCCAAAAAGGAGTTGCGGGATCCATAACCGCCAAGCCCAGTCCAACAGCAGGAATTAGTTTAATGATCGTTGAGATTGTAATTACGTGTCGCGATCCGAAGATCGGGAGCAAAAACGTATGCACTATCCGCAATAAGCCTGCCGCTAATCCAGGCATAGCAGCCAGCCAGAATAATTGATCCTTATCAAATTTAAAACCAATGCCGGGAAGTTTTGTTACTATGGCGCTCATCATAAACCAGGTGGCAAATGAAAGTATCAGAGCAAATGTTGTTACTGTAAGTGTTCGCCAGGCGATCTTACTGCCTTGTGCTTCCCAAAAACTATTGTCTTCAGGTGTCCATTTTTCTAGCCATGTTGCCATAATTTTATTATTTAGTTAATTAATTATTATCGTACAATTCTTAATACAGGACAAGGCGCTTCTTTAAATACGCTATATGTTCGGCTTCCCATCAATAGTTTTCCTAAAGGAGATGCAATATGACTGGCAAGAATAATAAGTTCCGCACTTCTTTCTTTCGCTATGGTAATTATTTCGGATGCCACATCTCCCTGGCCAAATACGGCTTCAATATTGCTTACATTCAATTTTTTTAATTTTTTTGCTTCGTTAATAAGTAATTCCTTCCCTTCATCGATCCATGCTTCCCTGATCTTCGACCATTCCGGCGAGTCCGATGCAAGCAATCCTGTACTGTGAAATTTTTCATTTACATATAATAGTAGCAATTTAGAACCGGTCGATTTAGCTAAGTATGCCGCTTGTTCCCGTGCCTTATCAGCCAGCTCCGAATTGCCTACCGGGTATATAATTGTTCTGTATGCAAATTCCCCTTTAGCATAAGTTGGTTTTATTATTTCAACGCCTTCTTCCGCTATGTGAGTGTGAATTTCAAACTCAATTTCTTCTTTTCGTATACGGGCTTTGCCGCCTTTGTCAACCCAGGTTTTTGTCCATTTTTTTTGCGCAATCCTCAGTATGACGAACGCAACTACACCTAAAACAGCGAAGGCGATGAAACCCCAGGCAAAAGTACCGGTGCTTTGTTTTGATATCCCCATGGCGTTGGGAATGAAGCTGCCTCCTAACGCGCCGATCTCCCCGATCATACTTCCCGCAACAGCCGTGGTTAATGGCCAGCGTAACGGAACTAATTGGAACAAGGCGCCATTACCGGCGCCCAACGCGGCAAAACAAAACATGAATAAAGCGGTTGATATTCCGATAGAAGGCTGGAAACTTGCCAACACCATTGTTAAAATAACAAACCCAAATATTGCGGTAAGTGTATTAATGCCTCCCCATCTGTCAGACGCCCACCCTCCCACAACTCTTATTGCGCTTCCCATTAAAGCGGCCAGCATGGTTAGTTGGCCCGCTTCTACTTTTGATACATGAAACTGATCGTAGTAATATGTTGGTAAAAAATTTGACAACCCAATAAAACCACCGAATGTGATGATGTATATCAAATTAAATGTCCATCCATCGCGTTCAAACAGGCAAGCTAAATGTTCTTTCAATGATTGCTTTTCTCTATCCGGAGGTTCTTTTGCAAAAATTAACATCACTACCATTGGAAGCAGCATAAATGCGGCGCCAAAACCATACACAGCCTGCCATCCATATTTAACGGCTAATGGCGGAGCAAAAAGCATTGCCAATACGGTACCGCTATTTCCGGCTCCGGCTATCCCCATTGCTAATCCCTTATATTTGGGGGGAAACCATCCGGACCCTAACGAAAGCGCAACACCAAAACTTGCCCCGGCGATACCTAACAGAATTCCCATATTAATGACCTCGGAATAGGTATCAACCATAAAATAGCCATAAACGAGCGCCATGAATATTAAAGACATCTCAACCATAGCCGCCCATTTTCTTCCTATATATTGCGACAACACACCTAAAGGAAATCTCATGATCGCTCCTGCAAGTATGGGAACAGAGATCATAAATCCTTTTTGAGCCGGAGTTAAATGGAACTCCTCGCTGATAAATGGAGCCATCGCTCCGTTAAGCACCCATATTGCAAAACAAAAATCAAAATAAATGAAGGCAGAAAACAAAGTGGGAGGGTGACCTGCTTTTAGAAATGTTTTAAAGTTTGCCATAAGTTCCAAGAATTAACAGCTACACTACTATTTCACGTCAAAGGACGTTCAGATTTGCGAGGGAAAGAATGATATTAATCACACTAAATTTGAATTTTGTAAGTATTATTTATGATCTAAATCATAAATAACTTCAGAATTACTAAAGAGAAAAGACATCGGAAGACTGACCTTCTTTTAAATTTTGTACTGTATAATATGGTGAAATAAGTTTGAACAAAATTTGCGGTTGCAGAATCGTTATTGTTTTCCCGTCTATGCGAATTATCTTTTCCTCCCTGAGCTCCGAGAAGCATCTTGTTAATTGTTCGGGACTCAACCCGGCCAACTCGGCCATGTCTTTTCGGGTTAAAACAGTATTCAGAACAACATCGTTTCCCTTTCTTACCCCAAAGATCTGGATCAAAAGCAAAAGAGATTCCGCTGATTTTTCCATCACTGTCATTTGAGCAAGGTTTTTCATTCTTGACTCAGCCAACCGCAGTTCGTTGGCGTAGAAGAGCATCAGCTGATAGGTTAACTCCGGGTCGCTTTTAAGAAGCTTAGTGAAAATGCCTGCTTCAATAAAACAAATAGTAGAATCCTCAATCGCCACGGCCGATATCTGATAAAACTTATCGCCAAATCCCCTATGCCCTAACAGGTATCCCGGTCTTGCGATACGTATTATCTGAGCCTTATCATTAAAGCCGGTACTGAGCACTTTTACTTTCCCGGAATATATGATGTACATGCCTTGCACCGGATTCCCTTCACGAAAGATATATTGATTCTTTTTATACCGAATAACACTTTTTGCTTGCGCCATTATTCCGATCGACTGACTGTTACAGTATTTATTAATATAGCATTCTTCAGGGGAACAATTCGTGCAATCGAGTTTCATCTTTTTTGGTCAGTTCACTTCTCAGGATTTGTAATTATCTCAATATTTAACCAAGCGCTGGTACGTATAAGCTATGCCTCAGAGATCAGGTATCGGGAATGCACAGCCCCTTTATTCATTATTTTTTTAAGCCGTTCCGATACATGTTTGTTATCTTTTGCTCAAAAGTAAATGAGTGTAAAAAGCAGTACAATGACCGCAATCATAATATAGCTGTCCGTATCGTATTATAAAAACCCGCCAGGTATAGATGAGTTTATCATTGAGAACACTTGTCAGTTCTAACAATTTTGTGCCTTCGTGTATTGTAATAATTCCATGCGATTAGCACACTTCTCCATTTTACCTTTTCTGTTGAGAATAATACTGCATTCAGGGATCAATAAATGTATAGAATTGAACGATTTTAATTCTTTTTGATGAAACCTGCCAAATGCTGGTCCACACTGAATTCCAGAAGCTATTTTGTGCACGTGATCAATGTCTTTTAAAAATATGATATTAATCATAGTTGAATATTGTTATCGCAAATACATTTGTTGCAGGTAATGTTATTCACAGGTTCTTTAAAAGATAATATCTCAATTACTATGAAGACAGATAAAAGAAATATGAAACTTTCAAACATGTATAACATGGAAAAAATAAAAAAATATTTAGCTTCAATATCTCTGTGCTTCATGCTTTTTACCGACGGGGTGAGTGCTCAAAACGGAGAAGCGATATTCAAACAAAACTGCGGAGTTTGTCACAAAGTGGGAGGGGGACGAATGGTAGGGCCTGATCTTATGGGTGTGACGACCAAACGCTCTGAGGAGTGGCTATTGAAATGGACAAAATCCTCACAAGAATTTATCAAGAGCGGAGATGCCGATGCAAAGGCAATTTTTGATGAGTTTGGCGGGATTGTGATGCCCGATCAGGCTCATCTTCCTGATGCTGATATCAAGTCAATTTATGCGTTTATCGCTGGCAGGAGCACTCCGGAACCGGCAAGTGCATCCGCCGACACCACTAAAAAGGAAGCACTCCCTGATGCATCAGCTAATGCCACCCCGGAACAAATTGAAACAGGTAAGAATATTTTCATTGGAAGTTATGCGCTCGCAAATGGCGGTCCTGCTTGTATCTCCTGTCACAATGTTAATTACAACGGTGTTATGCCTGGCGGCTTGCTTGCAAAGGATTTAACTGCTTCGTATAGCCGCTTAGGCGGAGATGCCGGATTGCAAGGAATTTTAGGAGCACCCCCTTTTCCGGCAATGACGCAATCCTATAAAGAAAAGCCGTTGACGGAAACGGAAATTGCGGCTCTTATAGCATTCCTTAATAAAATTGATAAAGATAAACCGAATCAGCTGGTAAGCACCACAAATCCATTATTGTACGGAGGTGTTTTGGGGTTAGGGGGAATCCTCATTATGATTTTCATTCTATGGTATAGCAGAAAAAGATTCACTGTAAAAAAAGACATTTATAACAGGCAGATCAAATCAATCTAATCGTAACGAATATTAAAATCAAATAACTATGAGCTGGATCGAAGATATAATATCACCGCAAACCCGTAAATGGGAAGAGTTTTACCGTAATCGCTGGCAATATGATAAAGTTGTACGCAGTACACACGGTGTAAATTGTACAGGTGGATGTTCCTGGAATATCCACGTAAAAGATGGCATAGTAGTATGGGAAACGCAGGCACTGGATTACCCTTTGCTTGAAGCTTCTCTCCCACCCTATGAGCCGAGGGGGTGTCAAAGAGGTATATCCTATTCCTGGTACCTATACAGCCCTATCCGTGTTAAGTACCCGCTGATGCGTGGCGCTTTGCTTGACCTTTTTCAAAATGAAAAAAGAGCTGTAGGGGGCGACCCTATAAAGGCCTGGGAAAGTTTACAAAGCAATCCCGAAAAAAGAAAAAGATACCAACGCGCAAGAGGCAAAGGCGGATTCAGACGGGTAAGATGGGAAGAAGCCGTTGAACTTATCGCTGCTGCTAATTTATATACAATTAAAAAATATGGACCTGACCGAGTGATCGGATTTTCGCCGATTCCAGCAATGTCAATGTTGAGCTATGCTTCAGGAGCACGATACCTGCAATTGTTAGGCGGAGTTAACCTTAGTTTTTATGATTGGTACTGCGACTTGCCAACTGCTTATCCTGAAATCTGGGGAGAGCAAACAGATGTTTGCGAAAGTGCGGATTGGTACAACTCTAAATTCTGTGTGTCTATGGGTGCTAACCTTGGTATGACACGTACACCAGATATTCACTTTTTCTCTGAATCAAAACACAATGGAACTAAAACAGTGGTTATGTCGCCGGACTTTAGTATGGTGGCTAAGCATGCTGACCAGTGGATTCCGGTACATGCCGGCAGCGATGGCGCATTCTGGATGGCAGTTACTCATGTAATTCTTAAAGAATTCCATGCCGACAGGCAGGTGCCTTACTTTATTGATTATGTAAAGCGTTACACAGATTGTCCGTTCCTTGTTGAATTGGAAAAGCAGGGCGATCATTATCTTCCAATGAAACTGGTAAGAGCTAACCGACTTGCAAAATATAAAAATACAGAGAATGGTGATTGGAAATTTCTGAATGTTGATAGTAAAACCGGAAAGCCGGTCATGCCAAAAGGTTCAATGGGTCAACGCTGGGATAAAGGTAAAATAGGTAACTGGAACCTTAAATTCGAAGATGGGGAAACAAATGAAGAATTTGACCCAACATTAACTTTCCTTGGAAAAAGTGATGATGTGTTACAAGTTGAGTTTACTGAATTCGGTTTAAATAAAAAATCAGTACGCGGAGTTCCTGTTAAGTATGTGGAAACTGCTGATGGCAAAAGAATTCCGACTGTTACCGTTTACGACTTGACTTTTGGCCAATATGGCGTAGGTCGTGGATTGCCTGGAGAATACCCTAAAGATTATAACGACAAAAATCAGGCATACACTCCGGCATGGCAGGAAATATTTACCGGAATTGGCCAGGAAACAGTTCTTCAACTTGCACGCGAGTGGGGTAGCACCGCAGAAATTACAAAAGGAAAATGTATGGTGATTGTTGGTGCTGCAATTTGCCACTGGTTCCATAATAACCTGATGTATCGTTCTGCAATTATGACCCAAATGCTTACCGGCTGCAATGGTGTAAATGGGGGCGGGATGAATCACTATGTAGGCCAGGAAAAACTTGCACCGGTTGATTCATGGGGAACAATTATGGCAGCTAAAGACTGGCAAGGCGCCAATCGTTTGCAGCAGGCTCCTATATGGCACTACATGAATTCCGACCAATGGAGGTATGATGGTAACCAGGCTGAATACAACAGCATTCCTGCGGGAAGTAAATTGGGAAATTTGCACACAGCAGATATGGTTGCAATGGCGGTTCGCAATGGTTGGATGCCTTTTTATCCACAGTATGATAAAAATAATTTAACAATAGCTACGGATGCAGCAGCAGTTGGAGCCAAGACGGATGATGAGATTAAAAATTATGTAGTTGAAAAACTGAAATCAAGGGAAATAAAGTATTCCTGTGCTGACCCGGACAACGAAGTGAATTTTCCTCGTAACTGGTTTATCTGGAGAGGAAATGCGTTAATGGCCAGCGCAAAAGGACATGAGTATATGCTGGACCACTATTTAGGTACGCACACAAATAAAATTGCGGATGAAGTTGCTCAGGATAAAGTAACAGAAATATTATGGAGGGAAGCACCAAAGGGAAAAATGGATCTGATTGTGGATATCAATTTCCGAATGGATACTTCTGCACTATATTCTGACATAGTTCTTCCAACAGCATCGTGGTACGAGAAGGCAGATATCAATTCTACTGATATGCATTCCTTCATTCACCCGTTATCAGCCGCAGTTGCACCGGTGTGGGAGTCGAAAAGCGACTGGCAGATATTTCAATTGCTTGCAAAAACAGTAAGTGAAATGGCAAAAGGTTATATGCCAACTCCTGTAAAAGATGTTGTGAACATACCGTTGTCACATGATAGTGTGGATGAGATTTCACAACCAAAATTACTGGATTGGTATAAAGGGGAGTGTGAGCCTATTCCTGGAAAAACAATGCACAAAATTGCAATTGTTGAAAGAGATTATACTCAGATTTATAACAAATATATTGCTTTAGGTCCGAATCTGAATACCAATACATTGGGAGCTCATGGTGTAAACTTTATGGCGGATGATGTATACAAGGAAATGGGAGAGGACAAGCGTCATGTGCAAAAAGTTAATGGTGTTGAATATCCTTCTTTGAAGGAAGATGTTGAAGCAGTGAATGCAGTATTGAGGCTTTCTTCTTTAACAAATGGAAAGTTGACGGTTCGTGCTTATGAGAACATGGAGAAAAAAATAGGCATGCCAATCGTTCAACATGGTATCGGAAGCAAAGATGTTCGTATCGATTATAAGGATTTACAATCGCAGCCAAGACGTTACAATAACTCACCGCTTTGGTCAGGGTTAATGGACAATGGAAGAGCATATTGTGCATACACTTATAATGTGGATTGCTGGGTTCCATGGAGAACACTAACCGGACGTCAGGCATTTTATCTTGATCACGATATGTATATTGCGTTTGGAGAACACCTTCCAACTTATAAACCATCCCCAACACCAAAAGCGTATGGTGATTTAAGAAAGACAATTAATGATGGGAAAGCAAAAATGTTTAATGTGTTAACACCTCACGGTAAATGGCACATTCACTCAACTTACGGGGATACATTGCGTATGTTAACTCTATCCCGTGGTATGGAACCTTGTTGGATGAGTGAAGAAGATGCAGCATCAATTGGAGTAAAAGATAACGATTGGGTTGAAGTTTATAACGACCATGGTGTTTATTGTACCCGGGCTTGTGTAAGTGCTCGTATTCCGAACGGTGTTTGTATTGTTTATCACTCACCCGAAAGGACATATACTGTTCCAAAATCGCAAGAACGTGGCGGGAGAAGAGCCGGAGGGCACAATAGCTTTACCCGCATTCACTTAAAACCAAGTTTAATGGCTGGTGGTTATGGACAGTTTTCTTACCACTTCAATTACTGGGGACCGGTAGGAGTAAACCGTGACACACATGTTTTAGTAAGAAGAATGGAGAAAGTAGAATTTTAATATAAATAGATGTGAGATGTGAGACAAAACCTCCCGCTCAAATCTAAAATCTAAATTTTAAAATTATGGACGTAAGATCTCAAGTCTCAATGGTTTTTCACCTTGATAAATGTATCGGGTGTCATACTTGTTCTATTGCCTGCAAAAATATCTGGACTGACAGGAAAGGTGCCGAATACATGTGGTGGAACAATGTGGAAACAAAGCCAGGAACCGGTTATCCTACCAAGTGGGAAAACCAGGATATATACAAAGGTGGTTGGGAAAAAAACGGAGATACCGTTTCCCTGAAAGGGGCCGGCAAGTTCAAAGGTTTGAAAAATATTTTTCACAACCCACATATGCCTGTACTTGACGACTATTATGAGCCGTGGACATACAAGTATCAGGATCTGTTCACAGCTCCGGAGGGTGATGATCAACCTACTGCAACAGCTGTTTCTCTTGTTACGGGTGAGCATATGGATGTGCAATCAGGTCCGAATTGGGATGATGATATGGGTGGTTCAATTGACTATGCCCGTCAGGATGTAAATCTTCAAAAGCTTAGTTCTGCTGAACAAGAAGCAATGTTTCAATTGGAAAGAATGACATTCCATTATTTACCAAGAATATGCAATCACTGTTTAAATCCGGCCTGCGTAGCTTCTTGTCCATCGGGGGCTCTTTACAAAAGAGGTGAAGACGGGATCGTACTTATTAATCAGGAACGTTGCCGCGCATGGAGAATGTGTGTAACAGCTTGTCCTTACAAAAAAAGCTATTACAACTGGAATACCGGCAAATCGGAAAAATGTGTATTGTGCTATCCGAGGTTAGAATCAGGTCAAGCTCCTGCATGCTTCCACTCTTGTGTAGGCCGCATTCGTTACTTAGGAGTAATGTTATATGATGCGGATAAAATTGAAGCAGCGGCAGCAGCTCCGGAAGACCAATTGGTAAACGCACAAATGGATATATATCTTGATCCGTTTGATCCGGAAGTGATCAAACAAGCTAAGCTAAATGGGATTGCCGATTCAACAATTACCGCGGCGCAAAACTCTCCCGTGTACAAATTTGTTAAAGTATGGAAACTCGCTTTGCCATTGCACCCTGAGTTCAGAACATTACCTAATCTATTCTATGTGCCGGCTTTGTTGCCAACAATGGCAACAGTATCAGATGGAGTTTATAATACAACGTCCAAATCACTTTGGAACGGGGTAGAAAGTAATCGTTTACCGATGAAATACCTTGCGTCTCTATTCTCTGCAGGAAATACCGGACAGGTGGTAGATGTTATGAAGAGATTGATGGCAGTGAGATTACATAGAAGAGGAGTTACTGTAGGTGATTTAAATGCCGCGGAAATTTCAATGGCGATGAATGAGGTGAACATGGATAAAGAAACTGCTGACGCGATTTTCAGGCTAACAGCGCTGGCAACTTTTGACGAACGCTTTGTTATTCCTCCTGCACACCGCGAGGAATCTATCGAAATGCTTGAAAATACAGCTGACGTAAAAGGTAACACAGGATTTGGATTTAAAGAAACACCTGCAAGGGGGCTATAAATATGAGAAACTATAAGCACTATATTGCTTTTGCTGATCTGCTAAGGTATCCAAACAAGGACTACACTGAAATGGCAAATAAATGCATGGCAATACTGGAGGAATATTATCCCGATGCAGCGCTCGAATTAAAGCCTTTTGTTGACTATATGTCTGCTCACAGCCAGGATGAACGAGAAGAGTTGTATACAAGGACATTTGATGTGCAGCCTATCTGCTATCTCGATCTTGGGTTTGTAATCTTCGGGGAAGATTATAAAAGAGGCGCTTTCTTGTTGCATATGCAGGAAGAGCAATTGCGGGCCGGAAATGATTGCGGAACTGATCTTTCAGATAACATTTGCAATATGCTAACCCTTTACACAAAAACAAGCGACCAGTCGTTATTAGATGAACTCGCAGTAAAAATTCTTATTCCTGGTTTGGAAAAAATGATCGGTGAATTTAAGCAAGCGAGAGTGGAATTGAAAATGAAAATCTTAAAAAAGCTTCACAGAGCCATTATTCAGCCGGAGTTGAATCAAGGCAATGTATACAGGAATGTTTTCTCTGCGTTGCTGATTGTACTAAAGAAAGATTTTGAAAATGTGAGTTTTAGCGGAGTTCCCGATCCTGTAGTAGATATACAGCATCACAACTCATTTTTTGCAAAACAAAGTGTAAATATTGAAGTAAATAAATTAGTTAATGAACTTAAACTCGATTAATTATGACAAATATTCTCTTGTACGTCGTTTTGCCTTACGCATGTTTGGCTATCTTTCTGATCGGTTCAATTTACCGATACATAAATAAAGGTTTTACCGTTTCTTCACTTTCAACGCAATTTCTTGAAGGAAGAAAGTTATTCATTGGAAGCCAGCCGTTTCACTGGGGATTGTTCTTCCTGTTTTTTGGACACCTTGTCGCTTTCCTTTTCCCCCGTGCTATAATTGCATGGAATGGACAGCCGGTGCGATTACTAATCCTTGAAATCACAGCCTTTGCCTTTGGCTTATCGGCCTGTCTTGGATTGATTATGCTTGTATACAGAAGGCTCACTACAAGAAGAGTACAAATGGTAACCAGTAAAATGGATGTGGTTGTATTTCTTGTTTTGCTTATCCAGATCATTTCCGGTTTATTGGTGGCATACCACAGCCGTTGGGGATCATCATGGTTTGCAGCATTCCTTTCACCATACCTGCGCTCTATATTTGTTTTTGATCCGCAGATCGACGCTGTTTCAAGTGTGAATTCATTGTCACTGAAAGTCCATGTGATCTCTGCATTTTTATTGATTGGCCTGATTCCTTTCACAAGGTTTATTCACTTCCTGGTTTATCCCGTGGATTATTTATGGAGAAGCTACCAACAGGTGATCTGGAACTGGCCAAGGAAACATATACGCGTATCAAGGGCTCATTCTGAGGGGCATAAATCAAAGAATAACTAATAAAACCAATATCATGTCAAGCAATGTATACCTTGGCGATGTACTAACCTTAAGTAGTCCGCTAACCTATTTTTTCGGAGTGATATTACTTGTTATACTAATATCAGTTCGGGAAATCATTACTACGACCCGAATCCTGAAAGGTGAAGGAATTCAATTATCATATAGTTTATTTGGCAACCCTTTTGCAAATATTTTTAAGTGGACGTCTGTGCATCAAACTAAAACCGGAGTAATAATGATTCTTATCGTCTTATCTGGAATTATAATGGCAATTAGATTTGGAGTGTAATTTATTCATCATAAAAGTCGTCAATAAATAACCAATGGAAAATATTATTACAGAAAAGCCCAGGCTTACTCAAGCAAGGACACAGCTAACGGGAGGAGTTGCCTCCTTATTTATTTGGTTCATCTTAAATGTTATCAGGCCATTCGTAATGGGGAATTGATAGTGATGAAAGAATATCATTTTAGAAGTATAATTAAAGGAATTACATGGAGAATTACAGGAACAATAGATACAATCTTAATCGCATTTATTTTAAGCAGAGAGATGGGTTTGGCTTTGAGTATAGGAGGAATTGAAGTGGTAACAAAAATGATCCTTTATTATTTACATGAACGGGCCTGGATTAAGATTGAATGGGGCAGGCATAAAATTGACGATGACAAAGATCCGGATATAAATATGAAGGCATGAAAAAGCGAATTTTTGAAGCACCTGTTGCATTATAAGGGTGTTTTTTGTGTATTCGCTCTGATTATTTGTTTATAGCACGATTACAACATGGGAGTTGATATAAATTAACATATAACATTAATCATTATGAAAACTGTCAGACATAAGTTTGAATTCCTGAAATCAGGGAACAAACAAAACAAAACTGCGAAACAGATTTCTCTATTCCTTCTGTTGCTTTTACTACTTGGCAACAAGAGTGCAATTGCACAAAATGCAGCTAGTGAAATACCTATAAATGATTTATTGGCTTATTGGTTTTGGGGTGGATTTGCAGTAATCTTCATTGGAAGTGTTATTTATGTTTTTAGCCGTGCGATAAATGTTCTTCATGAAAATGGCAGGACGATTGAGTTTAATTTTCCCATAATCAGAAAGATGGCCAATAACGAGAAAACAGTTGCCATCATGATAGCATTGCTAGTGCTGGCTGGAATCATTTATGCGGTGAAATTCGGGGCATGATATTGTTAGTCAAATTAAACGGTAAAAAATCATCTAGATCTTAAAAAGTCTTTTATGCTTTTTTTGAATCATTTACTGTTATTTTCCGAGGTAATTTACTTTTTCACCAATGGAGGTAAGCCCCAATAAAGCATCGGATGTCGAAAATATTTCACGCAAGTGTTCCAGTTCTGACGTGCAACCTTTCGCTTCATCAATAAGTTGATCGGCAAGTTTTAACGCAATTGGCGCCTTGAATCGAACTGTTTTCGCAAGCTTTTCGGCATATTCAGAAGTCAATCCAGCATCGGAATAGTTTTTATCAAGAATTGCCTTCAGGGAATTTTTCTCGAAGAAATCTCTTATAGCTATCCATTCTGACTTCATATTTTTCTTATTGATTAGTGGAGCGTCTATCTCACCTGATAGTATAGAAAACATTTCTTCTCTTGAAATAATTTTGTCAACAAGTCCTATTTCTTCTGCTTCTGTGGCAGAAAGCATTTTACCGGTGTGAATAAGGTATTTACTTAGCCCTCTCCCAATTTTCCTCACAGAACGTTGTGTGCCTCCAAGACCTGGATAAATTCCTATACCTGTTTCAGGAAATGCCATTTGGGCCTTTGGCAACGCAAGTATTACATCAGCACAAAGCGCAAGCTCAAGTCCTCCACCCAATGCCAATCCATTAATAATGGCAACTACTTTTTTGCTTGAATTATCAATGTTGTCAAAAATTTTCTGGCCGAATTCGGTAAACGTCTCTATGTCGCAAATCCTTTCTTTTTTTATATTCTTAACAAAGAATTTAATGTCCGCCCCTGCAACAAATGCCTTTCCGGAGCCGGTTATAAAAACAGTTTTAACAAGCGGATTCCTTTCGGCTTTATTGAAACATTCTCCCAACTGCTTAACAGTTTCTTCGCTTAAAGCATTCAGATTTTCGGGCTGATCCATTGTAATAACTGCAATGGTTCCTTTGCTTTTTAGTTTTACATAATTTGGTGTCCAGTATTTCTTCCCGATTGAATCCGGTAATTTCATATTATACCGGTCAATTAATTTAACTATGATACATGTCACTTCGTCTTCGCCCTGTTCTTTCATCAATTCAATAGGACCCTTTTTCCATTTTAGCCCGATTTTAGCACCCCGATCTATCTCTGCCGCACTGCATATTTTTTCATCCAGAATTTGTGAGCAGATAAAAAATATAACACCCAGCATTCTATCTTTAATTTCCTGCTTCACTTTAATGGGAATGGTCTTATCAGCTTCTTCGCCGGCAATTTTCAATGTCCATAGTTGATTTTCTTTGGTTTGTTTCTCCAGTGCTTTCGCAACTTTATATAAATTACCGAATACTTCAAGAGTCTTTTCCGCATGATATGCGACTGGGATTCCGGTCACATTCATCAATTCAAATGGACCCATTGTTATTCCAAAGAGCTCTTTACAAACAGTTTCAATTTGTTCAATGGATGCTACATTTTCTTCGTATAAGCGAACTGCTTCATTCAGCCATGGAACAAAAAACCTGTTGACTACAAATCCATAAGCATCCCGGCTATAGATAGGATCTTTACCCGACAAGATAGAAAACCGGTATGCCGTTTGGGTAGTCTCTTCAGACGTTTTATCGCCCGGAATAATTTCCACCAACCGGTTTTTGGCTGCATGATAAAAATAATGCAGTCCGATAAATCTTTCCGGGTGGCTTACGGCAGCGGATAATTCCGTAACAGAAAATGAAGATGTGTTAGTCGCAAGAATTGTGTCGGGAGGAATTATGACACAAAGTTCTTTAAATAGTGTAGTTTTAGCGTTGAAGTTTTCATAAATTGCTTCAACAATCAAATCACATCCTTTTAAATCTGTAAGCGTATCTGTTATTTTTAAATTGGACAAGTATTCACTTAGCTGTTCATATGTAAAAATGTATTTCTGCAAGCCCTGATTAAGCGAGCTCCTGATCATTTCCAATCCTTTTTCAGCGAAATTTATAGCGCGATCGGCAAGAATTACTTTGAACCCTTCCTGTAAGAATTTTTGTGCAAGGGCGGAACCCATAGTTCCTGCACCAACAACACCAACTGTTTTAATAGTTTTCATAATAAAATAATTTAATTATTGCTCCAAACCGGTTTTCTCTTCTCCAAAAAGGAATTGATGCCTTCATTCGCATCATGTGTTTGCATCAGTTGATTTGCATAGATTGATTCTAACTGCGGTAAGAAATTACTGATAACATGATTAAATTTTATTCTTACAGCTTTTACAGCAAAATGAAGCGAAGACGCGCTTTTGGGAAGGATATAACTCTCCACCCATTTTTCAACCCCTGAATCCATAGTATCTCTCGTATCAAATAATTCATTTACAAGCCCGATTGACTTTGCCTCCTCAGCGGTAATTATTCTTCCGGTAATAAGCAGATCCTCGGCTTTTGCCAATCCGATTTTCTCCGGAAGAAGTATGGAAGCGGGAGGAGGAAATACTCCCAGCGAAATCTCGGGCTGTCCAAGCCTGGCAGTCTTGTCGGCAAACATGAAGTTGCACATGAGCGCGAGTTCTAACCCTCCTCCTAAACAACTTCCGCTGATTTTGGCAGCCATAGGTATTGTTAAATCACGAATAATATAAAACAATTGATGAAATTCGCGAATCATTGTCGCGGCGAATTCCCTCTTATGCTCCTCAATACTGGCTCCAAATGAGAAATGCTTTCCATTTCCTTCCATGGTAATCAGCTTTATTTGAGAACTGCTCTTAAATGAATTCAGAATCTGTTTTAACTCTTCCATCATAACATGGTCCAACACATTCCCTTTGCCGTCATCGAGAATTATCCGTGCGACAGAATTATCATTTTTAAATTCAATTTTTATCTTTTCCATATTCAAGAATTTACTTTTTGATATTGTGGAGAAATTATTCTGTGTAATTCTTCATTCCATTCATGGCCATTGGCAAGCAATTGCCGGAGTTTAATAAAATCAACTTCGCGGTTTTCTTTAGGCCCCTCATTAAATGCTTTAAAGCCGGCTTTTGCTTCGGTCATCATATTTAATGCGAGCCATTCCCTGCTGCTTTCCTTGTTTTTATCCCAATGCTCCAATTTGAACTTACGTACTTCCGAAATAGTTTTATTCGTACAATTGGGGAACGTATTCAGGAGTTTAGCTATGAGTTTATTCACTGCCGAATCCAGCATACTTAAATCTATTTCCGATGCTGCTATAATTTCCTTCGCCGCTTTTAATGCGTCACCTGTTTTGGATGTACCAAAAACAAGCCGTCCGAATTCATCAACGATCCTATCCGTGACCACCATTGGATTAGAAATAAATTTTCCATTATGCCTGAGTACAGGTACTATTTCACTGATAACTCCATAATAATATGCCTGATGCGCACTCCATGGCTCACATAATGTAAGCGACATCATAGCACGTTCCACACCTATAAAAAGAGGAAGAAAATCAGTAGCACCCCCGATAGGTGCGCTTCCATGTTTGGGTCCTGCCTGGCCGAATCGTGCCATATCGCCCGCAATACTGAAATCGCAGGCCATTCCAATTTCTTGTCCACCACCTATACGCATTCCGTTTACGCGACATATAACCGGCTTCTCACATTTTAAAATGGCACTCACCATATCATTAAAGAGGCGCATGTATTGTGAATATTCCTGTGGATTTCCGGAATAGTATTCCGCGTACTCTTTTGTATTTCCTCCTGTGCAAAATGCTTTATCACCAACGGATGTAAATACTACCGCAACAATACTTCTGTCATTTGAAGCCTCTCCGAATGCAAGAATTACTTCCTTTATGGCCTGTGTAGTATACGAATTGAATTGCTTTGGATTGTTCAGAACTATCCATGCGTTGTATAAATCTTTGACAGGTATCCCTTCCTTATCCAGGCAAGCCCTTTTTTCAAAAATAATTTCCTTGTAATTTACATCAACAAGTTTGTGACTTTTTAAATTTTCCATTTTGTATATTTTTTATTTAATTAAAATCAGGGACAAGGACGGAACGCTTATTGTATTTGTGCTCCAATGTATTTTTAAATACTTCATTTATTTTTGACATAGGGAATGTCTGAACAAATCCGGAAATTTCAAGTTTCCCGCTTTCAATTAGGTCCAGAACTTTAGGATATAATTCAGCTCTGCATCCCCATGTTCCGATTAGTTTCGCATCGAAAGCCATTAAATTACTCAGTCTTACTTCTACTTTATCCATTGTGAAACCAACTATAGAAAGCGTTGAAGTAAAAGTGATCAGATTAAATGCAAGATCCTGACCGGCCTTTGTACCGCTTATCTCAAATATCTTCCAGCCAATCTTCGGGGCTTTGATACTCTTTGCAATTTCTTTCACCCTTTCCTTAATCGCTTTTATGTCCATTCCTTTTATATTAAGAATGGCATCTACCCCGTTATTCAAAGCAATGTTCAGCTTCTCGTCACTGAGATCAAGAGCGATAACTTTTGCTCCGAATATCTTTGCAATCAACGCCCCATACAAACCGACTCCGCCAACCCCGATTACAATAGCCAGGTCGCCCGCTTCCAGTTCAGATTTTTCCACTACCTGGTAAGGAGTTGATATAGCATCCGCAATTACTGCTAATTGTTCGAGCGAATACTTTTTTAAAATATTTTCAGAAACAGGACACAAAAACTTTGAAGGAACCTTAATGTGTGAAGCAAAGCCTCCATGAAAATCATTTCCAGGCATTAGCTGGTTGCGACAAATATTGCTTCGGCCCTTTTTACATAATTCGCATTCTCCGCAGGGTAGAACGGCCGGAATGATTATTTTTTTCTTTAGCCAGTTTTTATTGCCGGCAATCACTACTCCACTGATTTCGTGTCCGAGTGTAAGTGGCAATGCATGCTTGGTTTGAACACCCGAGTGCCAAAAGCTTAAATCAGTGTGGCAGACCCCGCATCCGGAAACTTTTACAAGCACCTCTCCGTTTTTCACTTCAGGTAAATTGCTTTCTATTAAGCGAAATTCCTGATCGGTTTCCACCATTTGCCATTGATATAATCGATTAGTGCCCATGTCCTGTACTTTTTTTCTTTTGATATTCTATATATTCAGTCTCAGATGAAAATATTTTAAACACATGCGCTCTGGTTGAAACCTGGCGAATGAAACATCTTTTTCCTGTCTCCTGCTCTGCCTGTTTCAGGTATTTCTCAGCATGCGCCTTTGTATTAAATGGGTATTTCCAACGGCTCATTTCTCAATAATTTACATTTTCAAATAGTAGGGCTGTTCCTTGTCCACCGCCGATACAGGCTGAGGCAATGCCATATTTCACTTTCCTCCGGGTCATTTCTTTTGAAATTGTAAGTGATAAGCGTCCGCCAGTAGCTGCCAGCGGGTGACCTATGGCAATTGCTCCTCCGTTAACATTAAGTATACTCCTGTCTATATTCAGTTCGCGTTCGCATCCAATAACCTGAGCTGAGAACGCTTCGTTAATCTCAAAAAGACCTATGTCATCTATCTTCAACCCTGTCATCTCAAGCAGGAGCCTGATAGCAGGAACAGGTGCGAGTCCCATAATTTTCGGATCAATCCCACAACTTGCAGCGGCAACAACTCTTGAAATTGGTTTTAATGCCCGGTTCTCTATGAATAAACGATCCGCGATAATAACCGATGCAGCTCCATCAACAATCCCACTTGAATTTCCTGCAGTAAGAACGCCGACATCACTAAAAACAGAAGGAAGTTTCGACAATGCTTCAAAGGTTGTGGCCCGGATGTGTTCATCAGAAGCCAATGAAGCAATTCCTTTTGGAAGAGTTATTTTCCTTGATTTTAATCCCTCGATTTCAAATACGGAATTTTGTATGGGAACAATCTCTTCTTTAAAAACTCCTCTTTCGGAAGCAATAACTGCCCTGTCAAACGAAAGCTTCGCGTACTCATCCGTGTCTTTCCTGGTAATATTATACTTTTTAGCTACATTTTCTGCTGTATATCCCATTGGATAGCCTGCAGCAGTATCATCAAGAGCTTCCCAAAGCATGTCTTTAAATACCGGGCGCCCTAAAGGATATCCCATCCTGTTTCCAAAACTTACAGTAGGTGCCAATGACATATTTTCGGTTCCTGTGCATAACACGGCCTGTGCTTTATTAAGAGTAATCTGTTCCGATGCGGTTATAATCACCTCAAATCCGGATCCACAAATTCTTTGCACCATCAGCGCCGGTACTTCAGTGGGAATACCGGTGAATAATCCAATGTGTCGGGGCAGAAAATAGGCATCGCAGGAACTTTGACCGATGTTGGCAACAATTATTTGATCAATGTCATTAGGCGATAAGGTGCACCTGTCGAGGGCTCCACGGCTTGCATATATACCCAAATCGGTCGGAGAAACATGTGAAAGTGTCCCACAATACCTTCCGAACGGAGTACGGGCTCCATTTACCAGAAAAATATTATCAAAGATTATTCCGACTCCCTTTTGTTTATGATGATACCCTTTCATAATTTTTTAATTATTTTTTGTGATTCTGAGAATGATTCCTGTTTGGTCTGCATCAGAAGCTGTTCGCGGGCAATAAGTGCTGCTCCGAATGAAACAATATGCTGAGGATGCTCCAAGACGACAATCTGCCTTCCCAACTTTTCCTCCAGTAATATTTTTAAATATGGATGGTATGCAACTACCCCGCCAATCATGACAATAGGTACAGAAGGATGTATTCTCATTTTGGCTATGCGATTCCCGATAGAGAGATAGATTCCTTTCGCGAGATTCTCAATCGGCTGCCCGTCAAAAATCCATTTCATGATTTCAGTTTTTGCAAATACAGTACAAAAACTGTTTAATTCCTGTTTGTATTCTGACTGCGCTGCGAGGCGACTCATCTCGTTTATGTCGATTCCTGCACGTTCTGCAATTTCAATCAGAAAAACACCTGTTCCGGCAGCACATTTATCGTTGAGATAAAAATTTTCCACCCGTCCCTGAGTGTCGCAATGAATCATCTTAATATCTTCACCTCCAATATCAAGTATGTTCTTTTCTCCGGGTACAAATTCATTAGCCCCCAGGGCCGCACAATTAATCTCGGTCTTTACAATATCAGCATCTGTAAATGTTTTTCTTCCGTAACCGGTAGCACAACTATATTTGACGGGAAATTCCTCGTGTATAGCATTAATAATATGCCTGGAGGCTATTTTATCACGGTTTAGCGTCTTTAATGTATAGCGGAATACAACATTTTTATTTTCATCAATAACTGTCAACTTTGTATATGCAGAACCTAAATCAATGCCAAGGAAACAACTTCCTTTAGGGTTGATTTTGTTTTGTATATTCAGTATCGGCTTCTGTGAGATTGACGGCCTGGATGAAAATTGGGAAAGAAGCGTTTTATGTGTCATGGCTTTTACCATATTCACCATCGAAAGATTGAGCGAAGTCCGGATATAATGCTTCCTTCCGTACTCTACAATTTTTCCATTCATATAATCAATCTCTGTTTGTCGCTTGTTCATTAAATCGCCGGCGAGTGATGGATAGTGATTTCCGCCATTTTTCAGATAGCGAAGGCAATTTCGGATAAAATCATCAGGGAAGCGGATTTTTTCGGCTTCCGCCACTTCAATGGCTTCTTCAATAATTTGTTCCACAAGTTCAATTGTATCCGGAAATGCCATTGCCTCAGCCATCGTAAATCGCCCGATTCCGCAGAGCGGACTGAGGGAAGCATTTAAAATGGTCTTCTCCCATGCGCACCTGGTCAATTCGAAAGGAGTAATTGCCTTTGTTTGAAGACCCACTTTATTAAACAAATCGGAAATAACTTCGGAGCTTTCTTTTTTATTGTCGTCAAGGCAAGCCAGATAATTTGGGGGATTAAAAAAAGTTACTTTAACACAATTAGGCGACAGTGAATTACCTGCGAAATTGATAACTAATCGCATAGTCCTGGCGGCCCCTACCTTTTCCGCAATTATATTCTCTATGTCAATTCCATTTTGGGCACTAATGAAAATGGAAGTATTATCTTCCGGGAGATCTTTAAGAACACTTTCCACCTGGTAGGATTTCAAAGCAATAAAAACATAATCAGGATTTTGATCAAGCAATTCTGAAGTGGAAGCATAAATGTGTTCAAATTTTTCTCTCTTTTGAATTATATTTTCAAGTTTAATTCCCTCATTCTTTATCTGATTAATCTTGATCCTGTCATTGTCGCAAATCAGGACATCACATCCCGATTCCTGTAAATGAACAGCCAGTATCATCCCCACAGGACCTAAGCCTATAACACCTGCTTTTATTTTTTGTTTGTTACTCACGAATGTATTTTTGAAGATTCAATTTGCTCAATAAACGTTTCAATTTTTGTGATGCTTTGTCCTTCCGAGAAAAATCTCAAATCACATAAATCTCCTTCTATAATAAGGTAGGGCATACCTGTTTCTTCCTTTAAACGTAATGGCATTCCGAATTTTGCATTCGAATTATTAAAGCATGTTTTCGTATCATGAAATAAAATACCATCACACTTGTATTCGTCAAGCCAGAGTTTTAACATTTTTAATTTTGCCTTCTCACTTCTGTTTATAAAAATTTTTGTATACGCAAGTGCTGACGATTCGAATGGGTTCCTTTCATCAAACTCATCAAACACCCAACTGCTGCAATATGTGGAAGCAACAACAGCGGTATTATTCTGAACAAATAAATCTGAAAGCATCCGGATTTTTCCCCAAATTGGCATTCCCTCCCAAAAAATACGTAATTGTTCGTTTTTTACGACCCCATTCTTGTTCATCACATTCTCTTTCAGCTCCTTCAGAAGTAAAGTGTAATAATCTATTGCTTGTTCTGTTCCCCGCATCACTACAATGGGACCCATGTGAATCACTCCGTCAAAAAAGCTGATTGGCGCAGGTGATGCCGTGGAAGTTTTAAGGACCTCCTGCCAAAGATGGGTCGCTTCTTTACTTAATCTCAGCGTTTCACGGAACCTGTCAATATCAAATTTATTACCACTGACTTTTTCACATAGTGTAATTATTTTTTTATGCTGGTCAACAACAAGCGCTATCTCTTCTTTTGACACGTCATCTATATATCTCGGAGGGTGAATTCCAACAATAGGGCAATTAAATTCTTTTGCAAAAAAACCGAACCAATCCTGAACCTCACGGCACTGATTGGTATTGTATACAATCAAATCCGGCTTTGGTACACCTTTCATCCCATATTGATTTTTAAGCGGAGATATTTTTGCCAGGTACGAGCCAATATCAGCAGTAGTATATGAGCATATATGATTGGAATAGCCTAGTTTGGCGGATTCAGGAATAAGATCCATTGCAGTACGTGTTGCACCTAAAAGCGCTCCATGATTTTCAGGAAAATAAACCTCAAAGCCAAATGACCTGAGTAATTCTGCAGGACCCACGCTTGTACACCACGCAATTTTATTTTCACCGCTATCAAGCGACAGAAAATAATCGCGCATTACCTTTTTTAATTCCTGTGTGGCTTTTATCTCATACATAATTACATGCTGTGTTTTTCCTTCATCACTCCTTCTGTCTCCAGTTTTATGATATAAACATCCCCGCTCAGGAAGTTTTTCCCACCATAAAGATTTTCGATGTGAGCTTTATATGTTTCCATTAACTTATTGGGTGCCACTTTCATTGATGGAGTAAGTGTATTATTTTCGATTGTCAACTCATCATCAATAATCATTGCATATTTTACTTTAGAAAATTTTTGTGTGAGCCCGCAATTAACATCGTGCAAACAACCTTGAAGACATTTTCCTAATTCATTCATGCTTTTGGGACAAAAACAGCCCTCGTCCGGTGAGATTTCATAACTGGGATTATCCAGAGCCCTTTTGTTTGGAAACAACAGTGCGACCGGATATTCTTTGCCCTTTCCACAAATGACAGCAAAAGTGATATAATGACATTTAGTTTGAATAAGCTCCTCCACTTCCGATGGAATAACCTTTTCTCCATTAGTCAGTTTAAAAATCCTGTCCTTGCGTGATATAAGTTTTAATCCGGTGGGGGTAAATTTTCCTATGTCGCCTGTGCAATACCAGCCGTCATCAGTAAAGGCTTCTTTGTTTGCTTCATCATTATTATAATATCCCTTCATTACATTGGGCCCCTTTACCTGGATTTCTCCATCATCAGTTATCCGCAAACAAACTCCGGGAATGGGTTTTCCAACTATACCATTTTCTCTTTTCAGGGCAGGATCGGTAAGTGTGCAGCAGGGTGAAGTTTCTGTCAGGCCCCACCCTTCTATCACCGGAATTCTTTTGCGTTCAAACTCTTCAGAAATTTTTTGAGGAAGGGCGGCAGCGGCTGTAAAAATGAATTTTAAGCCGGAATGAAAAAATAACTTTTCAGCTTCTTTATCTGCTTTAGTGAGATCCACAAGTGATTGGTATACTTTAGGAACACTAAAAAATAAGTTGGGCTGAACGAGTTTCCAGTTTTCCATTATAACCTTTGAATCTTTCCCATACCCCGATTCCTGGTATATAGCAGCCCCATTATAAAGTGCAGAGAATCGCTCAAAAATGCCTCCAAAGCTGTGATGCCATGGTAAATAGGAGAGAAAGCGATCTTTTTCATTTACTTCCCATATCTTTTTCAGCGCGGCTTGCTGAGATAGTATATTTTGGTGAGTCAGCTGCACACATTTCGGAGTTCCCATGGTACCGGAAGTATACATGTTCAGACAAATATCATTGGCCGGCGCATTAAATAATAAAGAGGATGTAGCCTCGCTTTGAGGGGATAGCAGTTCACTAAAGGGAATAAGATTTCGGCGATTATGCTTTTCAAGTTTATCGAAGGAAATAATTTTATGAAGAGGAATTCCGGAACCAGTCCTGCTTAGTTGTAATTCCCCGGCTACAGCTAAAAACCGCGCGCTGGAATGTTTTATAAGAAATTCCGCTGTTTCCTTATGAAAGAATGCAAAAATAGGAACACTTATCCCCCCACTGGCCATAACTGCCAATTCAAGCTCAAGCATCTCAAGTCTGTTTGGAGAAAACATAACCATTTTATCTCCCTTTTTAAATCCGATATTGGTCAGGTTGACTGCAATATTCTGAATTTGCTCAAAAAAGATCTTCCAGGTAATGCCATTATAGCTCCCATTTTGTTTCTCCGCATAAACGATGTTGTCCGGAAAATGGACAACATTCCTTTCCAGCATCAATGCGATATTCGGAATCACATCTCCTAAATCTTTTTCTGACCTTAAATATTGCATTATGATATTACAGCTTGCTTTTCTTTCAGTTTAATATGTCTGAATCCTCCCCATAATGCAGCACCAATGGCCCCTGCATAAATAGCATCGGAATGAGTTTTAATGACAAATTTCTTCCCCGTCTCCTTTAATTGCTCTTCGATAGCCTGAATCATTCCTTTGTTAAGAGACATACCCCCCGTCAGGATTATAGGCGATTCTGCCTTGAGTGAACTCAGAAGCTTGATAATTCTTCCTGCTATAGAAATATGAATTCCTTTAATAATATTAGGAGTAGTTATACCACGTGAAACCATGTTGATAACATCTGTTTCCGCGAGTACCGCGCAAATCCCTGATGAAACTTCAGCTTCATCGGCCATGAGAGAAACATCTCCCACTTCCTCAATAGATAAACCCAGATAGCGGGAAATGTTTTCAACGAATTGACCAGACCCGGATGCGCATTGACCGGTCATCTTATAATCCAGTACCCTCGCATCTTCTGCAACTTTTACTGCACGGACATATAATGCCCCCATATCTACCACAGACTTTGCGTCAGGAAAAAAAAAGTTTGCGCCCTTGGAATGTGTCGTCATTCCATAAAAATGACCGCGTTTACGCTTTACTAAATCTCCCTCACCGGTTGAAGCCAAATATGCAATATCACAATCCTTCAATCCGTTTTTCTGAAGGATTGTTTGAATCATCTCATCTGCAACAGTTGTAGGATTCCGTTTTCGTATCTTTTCTGTATGCTTGTCGATGATTTTTGGACTCTCAGAGTAGTCCACAAGAGCCACCTTTATAAAATTACTTCCTACGTCGACTCCCAGTGTATAAAAAGATTTTACCATAGTCTTTAATATATTGAGGTTAATATGCTATTTGTATCAATCGTGTTGCGAATGAAATATTTCATTCTGGGGAAAATGACCAATTAGGTGTAATAAAGAAACGCTGAAATGCACAGTTATTCTATGATGTGCATCATATTTTATAAGGGATGAATATTACCGAGGAATACAGCTCTGCCGCAGCACTGTTAATATCCTTTGGGCAACAATTATCTGAGAAGAATGAGACTGATTACAGACTCCTATTATGAGTTGTAATGGGGGTTTTTATGTCGGATCCTACCGGCGCCATTTCCCTGCATTAG
The DNA here is from genome assembly GCA_016183775.1 of Bacteroidota bacterium. Classification (NCBI taxonomy): domain Bacteria; kingdom Pseudomonadati; phylum Bacteroidota; species Bacteroidota bacterium. Next base: position 47,398 of record JACPDY010000098.1, on the reverse strand, counting down.
TATTTTAACGAAGTCCTGTCTCCGTTTAAAATTAAAATTTGAATTTAAGGCCGGCGTTAATTTGTCTGAATCCGCCGGGCATAATTCCGGAAGAAAGCCTGTGTAATCGGGAAGCCTGATACACTTCATCTGTAATGTTTTTTGCAGCCACAAAAAGACTTAATCCATTTAAGTATTTTGCATTATGTCTTTCAAATGAATAGGCAATATTCGCATCAATAGTTTTAAATGCCTGTAACTTTCCAATGGCACCCTCTGCTGTCTCACTATCAAAATTCAAATAGTCGGTGTATTGACTTGCCACATAATTTATATTAGCGCTAATACTTAGACCCTTGAATGCATAGGTAAATCCAGCATTTAAAATAAATGGCGGTAAATATGGGATCGAATTATTTGAAATTCCCGACTCGCCAAAAATAAAATCAAGACGCTTTATTTTACCGAAATCGACCACCGACAAATTACTTGTTATCAAACTATCCTGTCCAGCAACATTCGAAAAATAAACATCAAACCCTTTTCGTTCTGAATTGATCTTAGTAATAAGCTCAGCTTTTGTAGCGTCAGTATGCTTGGCTTTCAACAAGTCTGCATCTTTAAGTAACCCGCTTAAAATTGTCCCGTTCATCAGTGTCCCCGACAGATTTAAAACCAACTCATGGTTCTCGGCATTAAAAAGCTTATGCAAATACAGATTTATTGATGATTCAATTCCGTTAATATTTACAGCACCTAATGTCTGAAAAGCCTCATTCCTTCCTGCGGAATAATAATTCTTAACGTTGTTATTAAAATATGTTAATTGAACATTCGCAAACTTATTCAATAGATCACTCCTGATCCCGACCTCAAAATTTAAACTTACTTCAGGCTCACGGTTTATCGGCTTGGAAGTGGTTGGGGAAGAAACAATACCGTCTTCAACGTTTAAAAAGGCAAAGTCGGCTATCGGCGCGGTATAGCCCTTGTAAATACCTCCAAAAATATTTAATTTATTCGAAGGTTTGTTTATCAGATCATACGCGATCGCAGCACCCGGAATAAAACTTGTGTAAGTATTTTTTTGACTTCCGAAATATTTGCTGCCATCATTACCGCTCATTTTGGAAATGGCCAATTTATCGAAGCCATACATTTTTACAAATTCATAGCGTATAGATGGCGTAAAAGCTATTTTGCTATAGGTTAATTTATCCTTAATAAACCCTGAGTAAGCCGCCAATTCATAATATTGGTCCCTGTCAATTGTCCCGCTTCTGGCAAAGCGTGAAGAGTCATTTTTTATTTCAACATTAGCGAATGATTCCCAGTGGCCCTTTATTGTTCCTTCCAGGTTCATTTTAAACTTTTCCTTATCTACATTATACCTTAATGTTTGCTGGGCTCCTCCTACTCTGAACAAACGATTACGGGCCCTTGTACTTTCCTTACCTCCGGTTACTTTCCCAACTCTTATGTAATCGTTAATCCCAAAAGATTGGCCATCCAGGTACGAATATCTTTCATTGTATAAATTATTTCCAAGGTACGCTTTAGCAGTCGACGCTTTGATCAATGTATTTTCCTGTCTCCACCAGTCGCGCTGAAATTGAGATACGTAAATTTTCGAAGACAGAATAAAGTTGTTGCTAAGCTTGTAATTGTATGACAGATCAACGCCATAGCGTTTGGTGGTCAGGTCATCAGCATCAAATGGATTCTGCCATGGATCCATCTTAAATGTATATGGCGTAAGCGCGCTATAACTTGCTTTTGATTCCTCCTGGTGATAATTTAATTTCATATACACGGATGAACGCGCAGTTAATTCAGAATGTAATTTTGCAGTAGTGTTAAAGATGGATGATTGGGAATTATCCTGAAATCCATCAAAATATTTGTTCAACACCTGTAGCTCAGCTCCAACTTTATCCCAGGTTCCGCCATAGGTAACATACTCGGAGTGATACCCATTTTCGCCACCGGACAGATTAACTCCCAAGGTTGGTTTTAACGGTGGTTTCTTGGTTATATAATTTATTGTTCCGTACATAGTATTACTGCCATAAGCCAATATATCAGTTCCCTTCATTATTTCAATTCCATCCAGCCGGTCGGCCGGAGGATTATAATATGCTTCAGGAGCCAAATAAGGAGCAGGGGCAATTGGCGTTCCATCTTCCATCAACAGTATATTGACCGAGCGACGGGGATAAGAACCTCTGATGCCTACATTTAACCGGTTGGAAATTCCCATATCTCCGGAAACATTGATCCCGGAAACCTTTTTTAAAATCTCTTCTGTTCCAACAGGCTTGCTAAGTTCAATATCCCTGGAAGAGATTATAATATTAGAGCCCTGGTATTTATATGAATAATTGGAGAGGCTTTCAGAAATAACGATCTCCGGAAATTGAATCGCACTTGATTTTAATTTTATTTCCGGGATTTCAACCACTTCAAGTTCTGAAATAATATTGATTATACGCTCGGCCTTTTCATATCCCAAAAGAGTTATGGACAATTTATGCGTTCCTATTGCGACTTCGGAAAATTGAAATACGCCTTTTGAATCTGTATTTGTATTTGCTGTCCCGTTAATTATTACAGCAACATCTGACATTAACGCCCCATCGCTTTCGTTTCTTACAACACCTCTAATAACGGCATGCTGTGCAAAGGCTGTCACTGAAATGATCATGTACCAAAATATTACTCTGCTTTTTTTCATATTACGGATTCTCTTTAATCGCTTTACTCTAGTCACAAGTGAAAATGAAATGCGGCAATTATATTTTCCGGATCAAATTAATGAGAAAACAAATGGAATTACAATACCCATAACAAGGTATTTATAGTTTGTTCGGATAATATGCTTGTATACACTGACTTCTGTTAGGTTTGCTAAGGTTTAAGCCAATTCATGAGAAGGAGATGATTTATATCATATTTTTTAAAAGTAATAAAGTGCAGTTTAGCATGACATTAGCTTCGTAGCGGATGAATATGGATTGTTTTATGAGAAAAATAAAAATACTTATTGCTGATAATAGCTACCTGATCCGTAAAGGACTTCAATCCATTATTGACCAGGTTGAAGATTTTTCTATAGTAGGCGAGGCGGAAAAGGCGGAGGAACTTAGTGAAAAATTGTTGCTCAATAGCCCGGATGTACTTATAATGGACTACTCATCACGCTATTTTTGTTTAGATGACATCTCTATTATCCGGGAACATTTTCCAATGGTAAATATTTTGGCCATCACGTCCCTTCAGCCTAAATCTATAGTTTCAAAGTCAATTGAATATGGAATTACGAGCCATTTATGGAATGATTGTGGGAAAGAAGAAATCATAGAATCTATTTACAGTACTTCAATGAGTAAAAAATTTCTGTGCGGGAAAATTGTTGATCTGCTAATGGAGCAGAGTATGCTCATTTCATCAAATGTTTCCTGCAGCGGAGTTAAAATTTCAGAGCGCGAGATTCAGATATTGCAACTTATTGCAGATGGGCTTCCAAGCAAGCAAATCGCCGATAAGCTTTTTATAAGTGTGCATACTGTAACAACTCACAGAAAGAACCTCATGAGTAAACTCAATGTTAACAACAGGGCATCACTTGTAATGTTTGCGATTCGGGAAAATCTCATCGGCACATCAGGCATTTCCATTTCAACTAACTGATAGTGGAGTATTAATTATCGCCTGTACATCCATTTGAAGCCGGTTAATGCTTTTCTTATTTAATCCAGTTGTATTGATTGGTTTATGGATAATGATCTCAGCTATTCCAGGCCTTGCCCGGCCCTTCCAGATACCTCCGCGCTCAAGCAGTTTATAATTGGTAACGAATGTAACAGGAAGGACAGGTACCTGTTTTTGAATTGCAATAGCAAAGGCGCCTGATTTAAAAGGGCCAAGTTTTGGGGCCTCTTTGGATATTGTACCTTCAGGGAATATTGCAAGGGGATGTCCTTTATCAATCTCGGTACACATTTTGCGTAAGGCGCTAACAGATCCTGCAGCATTCTGTCTATCTACCAAAATATTCATTCCGGATGTATAAAAGATATGGAAGAGCGGCCATTTTTCAATTTCTTTCTTTCCTATAAAAACAAAGTACTGATCAAATATGCTATAAAGACAAAAAGTATCAAAAAATGAACTGTGATTCGGACAAATAATATATGCTCCATTTTTTGGAATGTTGCCGGCGCCCTTGATTTTCATAAAAACTCCCGCGAAAAGCAGTAATACAAATGCATGAAGTCTCATTAATATAAAGGCTTTGGGAAATCGCTTTGAGTCTGACAACAGGAAATAGAAGAAGGGAAATAGAATAATGAGCGAGAGCGCAAAAAAGATGAAGTAGTATATTTTATAAATGATACGAAAGGGCGCTACAATATATTGCATGTTTTCGTGATATATGGGGAGTATAAATTAAACCGTATTTTACTCTAACTTTCTTTTAAATTATATACATGTTCTTTTACTTTCCCGGCCCAATAAAGATCTGTGTGCATTTTTGTAAATGTGGTGTATGAAATAGGCTTGCCGATAGTTAGTTTGATAAATTTTCCCTTTTGCTTGTAGACTTCGTCAACAAGGTAAAACATCTCCAGGTTCGCTTTTATCCCAACTATCCTGCGAATAGATGCCAGGGTATAAAAAAAATTGCTGTTGCAGGCATCAATGTGCACAGGAATGACGTTACGTTTATATTTTATGGCCTTGGTAACAAAACTCTTTTTCCAATCAAGATCTTTGATTATTCCATTTTGCCTGCGTGAAACAAGCCCGGCCGGGAATACAATGACGCACTCATTTGATGCATACACATGGTCTATATGCCTTACATTGTCGGCGTTGTTTTTCCCGTGCTTGTTTATCGGAACTAATAAGCTATTCAGATTTTCAAGATTCATTAATATATCATTCACCAATGCTTTAATATCTTTTCTCACTCTTCCTATTTCTTTCATCACTGCAATTCCATCAATTCCGCCAAGAGGGTGGTTGCAGGCAACAATGCACCCTCCTTCCCCGGGTATATTCTCCAACCCTTCAGTAATCACCTGTATCTGGAAGTTTGCAAGCGCGGCATTTACAAAATCGTGTGCATATTCATTCCTTGTGAGCCGCAGGAACCGGTTGAATTCTTCCTGGTGAACAATTCGTTTAATGTATTGTAAAACCGGTAGAGGGAGAAGCCTGAGCAGTACGGGGTTTTTACTCGCAATAATATCTTCAACGTCTATTTGTCTGATGTTTTGCAATGGCACTTTTCAGCGAAGGTATATCTTGAATACCCCATAAACTATGATGAAACGGAAAGGAAAGTATTTTATTTATATTACCTTTTCTTTTTTCACAATTGGTAAATCTGCCTGAATATTTCTTCTGGCAAACATTGCACCGCCAAGGGCTCCCATGAATATGGAATCAGCATGAATATTTATTTTTATGCCATCTCCGTAATTTTCTTTTACAAGCTGACCCAGGTATTTTATAACTGCCGGATTCCGTGCAACTCCGCCTGTAAATGTAAATTCATTAAATACTCCTCCGGAGCGTGCAATTAAGGACATAGCACGCATGATTATTGCCTTGTGCAATCCTCCAAGTATGTCTTCCCGTTTCTCTCCAAGATTGGTAAGTTCACGCAATTCTGCTCCGGCAAATACGGTACAGGTAGAACAAATGGTCACTTCCTTTTCTGCCTTCATGGCCATGGGACCAAGCTCATTCAGTGAAATGCTCATTTCATCAGCAATGTAGCCCAGGTATCTTCCGCATCCTGCCGCGCATCTGTCGTTCATCTGGAAACTTGTAACAAGGCCATATTTATCAACTTGTATAGCTTTGGTATCCTGCCCGCCAATATCAAGTACTGTTCTGGTTTCCGGGAAAACTGCGTGCGCGCCAAAGGCATGACACAAAATTTCGGACCGAATACAATCCTGTGGAAAAGGTAATAGCGCACGACCATAACCTGTTCCGGTCATGCTGGTAATGTTGAATTCGATCTCAGCGATCTCATCAATATGTTCGCGAAGCGTTTCTGAAACATGGTTGAAATTACCCTTAAGTAAATTCATTTCCGCGTCAAAATTTACACTTGTGTTATCCGCAACCGTATCAGGAAGATTTTTATACTTATCCTTCAGTTCTCCCATCGCTTTGTGAACAAGTTCCTGAAAGTTGAATTGAATACGCTCATTTTCGGCGGGACTAATACTTTTGTCCCATACAGTCATGAGTGGCTCAAATAGAGACATGTCAAGTTTATTCACTTCTTCATTATATTTTTCCGAAACAATATCCCTGAAGAATTGATTTTTAGAACCCAGGTTATTGTAGAGATAGTCGCGTTTGATTACCGGCTTGAATGCCTTTCGGATATTTCTCAGGTGGCCGATGATTTCTTCCTTCTGTTTTTCATCTTTAAAAAAAGTATTGCACGTTTTCAATAACTCCAAGCCCAATCTATCAAGGCGAACTTTGAATTGCTCGTATTGAAAAACACTTTCGAGGTCGGTGATGTATTTCCTGTACTCAGGTTTTGCTTTTATTTCTTCCTCCAATTTTTTTTGAAGCACGAAGAATCGGGCGTTATAAAGGGCTTCATCGCGGGCAATATCAGCAGCAACTGCATAGTTAGCGCGGGTATTAGTAATTCCACGTCCGATAATTTCATCCCTTTCGTCGATGATGACCGCTTTTGAGGTAGTAGATCCCAGATCAACCCCGAGATAGTATTTATTCATTTTAGTATACAGTTTTTATTTATTAATCAGGCAGCTATGCCTTCCTGCTTCAAAATAATTTTTCGTTGTTCCAGCATCTGGAAGTACGATTCCAGGCGGTTTTTAATATTCGCATATGAGAAATACCGCGGATCGACCAGGTCGCTTTCGATAAAGCCAACCGGAACTCCCGTTCGTTGTTCAATTTCACGCATAATCATAAGCTGTCCGGCCGAAAAGGAATTACAACTTTTAATGGAATTAATAAGGAAGCCATCCGCTTTATACTCCTTCACATATTTCTCAAGAAGGCCAACACGCTGCGGTAAATTCATGTTGGTATAGCATCCCATACAATACCTGGATAAGCTTTCCAATGGTTCTTTGGGATCATGTCGGAATCCTAAGTCATAAACACCCCCTACTTTTGTATAGGAAGAAGCCACAATAACTGCACCCATGTCGTAAAATATTTTCCAAAATTCCCGAAAATTTGTCCAGTTTGGAGGGCCTTCCACTACTAAGCGAAACTTTTGCTCTTTCATCTCGCCTTCCGGCGTAACCGGTCCCAATCCAAGTTTCATCCGATCCTGAACCTCATTCCAAAGCTCTGTATAATAATTTACCGATTCTTCCGTTCCCCGAAACGCAGTGAATATGGGGCCTATATAATACACCCCGGCAAAATATGCATCAATTGGCGAAGGAACATTTTTTGCACTTTCCAGAACTTTTACAAGCAGATCTTCGGCCTTTACCGAATTCTCCATCATTTTCGACAATCTTGAAGGATCATACTTTTTTCCTGAAACCTTTTCCATTTTAGGAATTACATCTTCCTTCAGCTGCTTTACCATATACTCGATCTGATCTTTGGTTATCTTTCCGTCCTCTTGGTAGGGCGTATGAAGCATAGCAACCGGAACTCCCGGATAAAGCCTCTCCAGGTTTTCGAACCACTTGAGAAAAGTAAAGCAGCCTGTGTAACTGAGCAGAAGTAAATCGGGACTGGGAAGCTTTTCTCCTGTAGGTCCGATATTTCCATTCAACATCATGCCTATGTCGCATTTTACATATGTACACACATCTTCCGAAAACCCGATTTTTTCAGCATCCTTTATAAATGAACCTGATTTTTTTCTCATTCCCGATTGAAGTGCATTAATTTCAGGATACACAGGGAGCATATCAAATGAAAGAATCAGCTCAGTAAGATTTCCGGGAACAAAAGTGTATACAACTTTTTTCCCAAGTTCTTTTGCCATACTTAACTCGTGAAATTGCTTTGCCAGCATTTCCTTCTGGAGATTCATACTTTTCTCCTTGATAGCCTCTTGTGGATTTGCCATTATCTGTTTTTTAAAAAATAAATAACTGCCGAAGAAAAATTTAATCACCCCGGCTTTTAATACAGTCCTTTAACCAAATGAAATGACTTTAATTATACATTCCGATATCAGGGCAATTTTCATCGATCCAAAAATCTCTTTATGGAAAATTATTGCAGAATAGCCGGTATTATTGACTTGCTTCAGGCCCATAGTTTAATCGAATCTGAGAATGTACCTGCCTGTTCTTTAATAACCTTAAACTGTCCTGTGTTTTCATGAAACTGAAAATTGATATGGGGAATTCCCGCTTCATCACATTCCTTCTGCATCTGCGGCCTATCGAGCAAAGCCGGATCACAGAAGCTGGCCGCGGAAAAAATAATTCCGTCTGCATTTCTCGCTTTTGCCAATTCAACCAATCGTTTTCCCTTCGGATTTCCCACATCATAATACGCGGATGAAAATGTACTTTGATTGATATACGCATTCGCAAGGGATTTCAAAGGATTATCAGCAGCCGAATTAATTTCGCCCTGTATCCACCGTGACCCAAGCATAAAGTCATCATCCACAATATAACATCCTGCCATTTCTATTGATTTTATTAACCCGACAGGAGGTTGTTCACAAAACGAGCCCGAAACAACAACACGAATATTATCCATTGGTTCACCCCGTTCTTCATTAATATAAACCAATACCTGATCTAGTATTTTATTATGCTCTTCAACAGGTATTGTGATTCCCGCCCGGAGGATGAAATATGTTTCTACCGCAGATAACCTCCAGGGATATTGTTGCCGGATATTATATATTTCTTCGATCAACTTTCGATTTCTATTATAGAGTATAATCGCCTTATTTATATTTTCTTCAGCAACTTTAACTTTGTTAATATTATACATGTCTTCCATTACTTTTTCCATTTCCTGAACGTAAAAAGTTCCACCAACGAAAGCGTCAAAGTTTTGAGGGTAATCAAAATATCTTTGAAATTTTCCTTTATGAGAGAGCTTAAACATTCCGGAAAGATTTCTTACGCAATCGCAAATCGCAGGAAACAGGAACCCGTCAAACCCGCTTAAATTAGTATCGAGTGCCATTTCAATAATGCCACGGGGCAAATGGCAAATATAGGACTGATAATAGGCGTCGCCTTTGATTATTTGTTTTCTGTCGCCCGCCCCCATGATGCCAACCGGAAGACCACTTGCGGCATGTATGATCTCGCGCGGAATATAAATCGGTAGATACCCTACTAAAATCCGATCCTTGTGTTCCGCTTTCCATTTTTTAGCACGTGAAAAATTTAAATCGAAAGCAAGCTCTTCGCATTCTTTCAGTATGGCATCAAGAGATTTCATTTCAAATTTATTTTAAACAAAATAACTCCAATGCCAATGAAAATACTATGATTTGAATCATAATATTAAAAGGCGAATAAGAATACTTTCGTATATAAATGGACTGAGAATGAATAATATGACCGGAGCACTCATTTTGGCAGGAGGGAAATCAGAACGGATGAATTTTCCGAAAGCCTATCTCTTGTACCAGGGTGAAACGTTTCTGAAAAGAATTGTTGACAGATATTGGAATGCGGGAATAAAAAATATCTGTGTTGTATTGAATTCAGATTTCTGCAGTGATGAGTGGAGCAAATACATTGACGAAGTACTGCCAACTTCTGAAATAGTCAGAAGCCCTGCACGTGAAGCCGGAAGATTTCATTCTATTAAACTCGGGATGGAAAGGATGATGGACATGGATTGTTGTTTCATTCAGAATATTGATAACCCCTTTGTGAATATGGAAACCATTAAAAATTTGCTGGAGAACAGAAATTCATATGGATACACTATTCCTTCTTACCAGGGCAAAAACGGTCATCCTATCGTAATCTCAAAAAATATTATACGGTATGTGAGTTCAGTAATTCCTGATCAGGATTTAAATCTCAGAAGTGTTTTGTCGGGGTTTCCAAGGCGGAACATTATTGTTAACGACGAATATATATTGACCAATATAAATACTCCGGATGATTACGAAAGGGCTATTGAGCAAAAAGTAAAAATAAGTGAAGGACTTATATAAAAAGATAGCTGAAGCTGAAGCAATTAATCAGGGAGTGGCACTATGCACCGTTGTGAATACACATGGAAGTACTCCCAGAAAGATTGGTGCAAAGATGATAGTTTATTCCGATGGTCAAATTTACGGAACCATAGGAGGAGGAGAATTAGAAAGAAAAGTTATTGGTAATGCATTGTCGACAATTAGTGAGAAGAGGCCAAAGCTTTATCGGCATGATTTATTGAACCAACATAATATGTGTTGTGGAGGAACGGTGGACATTTACATTGAGCCGATTATGAAAATGAACAAATTATACATTTTTGGTGCCGGGCATACCGGCCAGGCACTTGCTAGGTATGCCAGCAATCTCAATTTCGAAATTGTTTTAATTGATGAACGTAAAGAATACATTAACCAATGTACTACTGAGGAGGTCAATAAAATGAATATACCCTGTCAAAAGGCATTGCAGCTGCTTCCATTCGATGAAAACACTTTTATCTGTATTATGACTCACAGTCATCCAAAGGACAGAGATATTCTGGCCTTTTGCCTAAAAAAGCCATTCGCATATTTGGGCATGATCGGGAGCCGGCGGAAAGTTGAAATGACAAAAAAAATATTTGTACAGGGGCTAAACATACCGGAAGAAAAACTGGAAACAGTTGATATGCCCATGGGTATTAATATCGGAGCCGAAGGGCCGGATGAAATAGCGTTTAGCATTTTGGCGAAATTAATACTAGTTAAAAACAATGTGAAACAATGGGAAAAAGAATTGCACTCGTAACCGGCGCAGGAAAAGGTATTGGAAAAGCGATCGTAAAGAAACTCATTGCAGATAACTGTTTTGTAATCGCGATTGATATAGATGAAAATGGCGGCAAAAAGCTTTTGGCTGAATTCGGCAAAGACAAATTGAGCTTTGCCAAAGCCGACATCACCAAAGAGAAAATCATCCAACAATTATTTCAGAAAATTATTTCGAAGCACAAACAGGTTGATATACTGGTAAACAATGCCGGCGTTATTCGTGATAACCTGATCTGGAACATGACTACTGCCGAATTTGATACAGTAATAAATATAAACCTGAAAGGTACCTGGTTAATGTGCCGGGAAGCGGCAATAATTATGAAAAGGCAAAATGGGGGGCGAATCATTAACATATCTTCACGCGCATGGCTTGGGAATCGCGGACAAAGTAATTACTCCGCATCCAAAGCAGGTGTTGTTTCGCTTACACGAGCTTTAGCCCTCGAGCTCGGCAAATATAATGTGTTTGTAAATGCAATAGCCCCGGGGCTAATTGACACACCGCTTACACAAAAATTGGAAAAGGAAATTTTAGGAAAATTAATTGAAGCGCAGCCAACAAAGTCCATGGGAAAACCGGAGGATGTGGCAACCGCAGTTTCCTTCCTGGCTGCAGAAACGACACAGTTTATAACAGGTCAAACAATTTATGTGGATGGCGGTAAAAGTATTGGAAGTAATATGATTTAAAATGAAAGAACTTCAACTCAGAATAAACGGAAGTCTTATTACCCTGCTTGCAGAGGAACATGAAATGCTTTCGAAAGTGATTCGTGAGAAAGTAAGATTAACGGGGACTAAAATTGGTTGTGAGCAAGGCAGTTGCGGAGCATGTACGGTATTAGTTAATGGAAAACCAGCCTTAAGTTGCATAACTCCGGCTCACCGCTGCGGGAACGCTGAAATAATAACTATCGAAGCGCTCTCTAAAAACGGTGAACTCCATAAACTACAGCAAAAATTTATTGAAAAGGGTGCGATTCAGTGCGGATTTTGTACTCCCGGTATGGTAATTACCGCACTCGAATTTGTCAGCAAAACCGTTAATCCGTCAACAGAAGAAATTAAGACGGCTCTTTCAGGAAATTTATGTCGCTGCACGGGATACAAGAAAATTATAGAGGCTGTTGCTGAATATTCATCCGAAATAGCGGGAGGAATAGTTCCATCGGAAAATATTGATACACCCGAGTTAAATACTTTGAACGTTATTGGTAAACGAAAGCCCTATATTGAATCTGAAAGGAAAGTAAAGGGAACAGCTGAATATGCAGACGATATAGAGATTAAGAATGCCCTTCATTGTAAATTTCTGAGAAGTATTTACCCTCATGCCAAAATTGAAAGCATTGATATTTCTGCAGCAGCGGGAATGGAAGGCGTGCATTATATTGTAACAGGAAAAGAGTTGCCGGTTACGTTCGGCGTTCTGCCTATTTCACAGGATGAAACAGCACTCGCAATTGACAAAGTACGGTATGTTGGAGAAATTGTTGCAGCAGTGGCGGCTGATACAGAGGCCCTGGCTCTTGAAGCATGCAGGAAGATCGTGGTTAAATACAATACCATTAAAGAATTTCTACACATTGAAGACTCTTTGAACGATGTCGGAACTAATGAGAAGATACATGAACATTGCAAGTTTAATAACAACATACATAAGAAAGCCGAACTGCGTTTTGGAAATCAGAAACAAGGACTGAGTGAATCGGATGTTACAAGTAAAATGTCATTTGAATTTGAAGGTATTAATCATGGCTTTACCGAACCTCACGCTGCAACGGCTTTTTGGAATGAAAACGGGTTGACAATAATATCAGCTACTCAGGTTCCTCATTACCTTCATCGGTCGCTCGCCAGGGTTATGGAACTGCCACTAAGCCGCGTCAGGGTCATTAAACCTTATGTTGGCGGCGGGTTTGGCGGGAAAAGTGATCCTTTTCCTCACGAGATTATTATTTCTTACCTGGCAAAAAAAATCGGACGTCCTGTGCGCGTAAGGCTTTCCCGCGAGGAAGTTTTTATTACGAATCATGGCCGACATCCTTCAAAGATGACAATAGAAATGGGACTATCAAAAGATGGCACCTTCACGGCTCTTGATGCGGATATTGCGATTGACGGCGGAGCTTATGGCAGCTTTGGAGTAGTTACATCTTATTACAATGGCGTATTGCTGCAAGCTCCCTATAAGCTTAACAACTTTGGTTTCCGGACCTTTCGCGTGTATACCAATAAACCCCAATGCGGGGCAATGCGGGGTCACGGCGCTGTAAATTCCCGGTTTGCCGTAGAGTCTGTTATTGATGATCTGGCACATGAAATTAAAATGGACCCCTGTGAACTCAGAATGAAGAATTTTCTGGACTCAAACACTCTTACAGTTGGCCATTACCGCATTACTTCGAACGGAAGCCGGGAATCCCTGCTAAAAGTCATGGAGCAGTCCGATTGGAAGAAGCGCTTTGGAAAGCTGGAATATGGTTATGGTCTCGGAGTAGGCTGTGGTTTCTTTATCAGTGGAAGCGCTTTACCTATTGTATGGAACGAATTACCGCAATCAGTGGTTCACCTTAAAGTTGATTTTGATGGACGCATAGTGATCGCTTCCGGGGCAAGCGACATAGGCCAGGGCAGCGATACAATGCTTGCCATGATAGTGGCTGAGGTATTGGGTATAAGTTTTGATAAAATATTTGTCCTTTCCGCCGATACACTCCTTACTCCTGTTGACTTAGGAAGTTATTCAAGCCGTGTAACATTTATGGCGGGAAATGCCGCAAAAAATGCTGCTGAAAATCTCAGGACTGAAATTTGTACTGCAATTGCAAAAAAAACCAGGGTGGCAATTGAGGAGTTGAATTTTTCCGGCAATCGGATTTTTAGTAATAACAGGGAAATTAACTTAACCTGGGATGAAGCGATTGATATTCTTACAGCACATCGTGGTGCGGTAAGTGTGAGCGGCAAATATATCTCACCAAAGCTCGGCGGCGATTTTAAAGGATCAGGTGCGGGGTTGAGTCCATCCTATTCCTTTGGCGCTTGTGTGGCAGAAGTAAAAGTAGATGTGGAAACCGGATCTGTAAAAGTATTAAATGTTTGGGGAGCCCATGATTGCGGGAAGGCGATAAATCCGCTCGCTGTGGAAGGTCAATTGGAAGGCTCATGGCACATGGGAATCGGACAGGCAATGTCTGAACAAATGAAATATTTCAATGGCCTATTACTGAACAACAATTTTCTTGATTATAAAATCCCCACCACGCTCGACACCCCTGATATTCACACAAATATTATTGAATCAAATGATCCGGAAGGCCCATTCGGTGCAAAAGAATGCGGCGAAGGCGCTTTGCATCCGGTAATTCCGGCCATAGCAAATGCTGTATTTAATGCAGTAGGAGTCAGGATAACCCGTTTGCCAATAAGTGCTGAAGATGTATTAAACAAAATAAAGAAGAAGCGCCTTGAAAAAAGGGCTATAGTGTAAAATGACTGCGATGGAAAAATATATCCGGCCAAAAACAGTTGAAGAAGCTGTAAAACTGGCTCACGAATGCGGAAGTGATTTTAGTTTCATTGCAGGCGGAACTGATGTCATTGTAAATACGCTGCACGGTAACAATTCATCATCCTGCCTGATTGATATATCTGATATTGATGACATGAGACAAATCAACCGGAACGGCAAACACCTGAAAATTGGCGCAGCCGTTTCCTTAGATGCTTTAAAAGAGAATCCGGATATCGTAAGTGAATTCCCATTGCTGATAGAAACCTCAAATGCAGTGGCAACGCCCGTGATACGAAAGACAGCTACTATCGGGGGGAATATTTTATGTGAAAATCGCTGTACATTTTACAATCAAACCAAATGGTGGAGAAATGCGGTCGGTAATTGTCTCAAATGTAATGGAGATACGTGTATTGCGACAGGAGGGAAAAAGAATTGCTTTTCAAAGTTCGTTTCTGATATGGCTATTGCATTAATTAGTATGAACGCATGTGTAGAAGTCATTGAATATAGCGAAGGCTATATGTCTCGTCTCGAAGACATCTATAGCCGGAATGGAATTAATTCTCTCAAGATCAAAAGAACATCACTCATCAAGGCTATTTACCTCCCGCTTCATGAAGAACACCGTTCGCGGTTTATAAAATTAAGGCCACGGGAAAGCATGGACTTTGGATCTTTAACTAGCGCAGTAACCATTAATAAACAGGGGAAAATTAAAATTGTATTAGGCTGCATTGATCCCGGACCAATTGTTATTGAAGGAAATCAATCGGATAATAAAGAGGAAATGATCCGGATAGCAGTTAAAAAGTCCAGGATTGTGGATAACGACGTGTACTCCCGGGAATACCGGAAGGAAATGATAACCGTATTTCTCAACAGGAGTTTTAAGGAATTGCAGCTATAAGCAAATTATCTGAAAAAATGCCGCCTAACAAAAATTCAAGTTCGAATTTTATATTTATTACAGGGCTATCCCTCTCGTTGATAATATTCGCTATTGACCTGCTTACACCCCTTGGTGTTGCGGATGGCATCTGGTATGTAGGTGTTATGCTTCTTTCAATGTGGGCTAATGATAAGAGATACATTGTTATCTCTGCCCTGACGGGAGTTGTACTGATAATTTCCGGGTATTTTTTTTCGCCGCCAGCTTCTGTGGGTGCGGTTGCCTATATAGCCATTGCCAATCGTCTGCTTTCTATTATGGTTGTTATTACATGCGCGATTGTTATTGTCAGGTATAAAAAAATTGAACGGAAAGCTATAGAGCAGCATGAAGTCCTGCAGCAATTGACAGCAGATCTTAAAGAGTCAAATTTTTATCTTGAGGAGCGTGTTAAAGAACGAACTGTTGTTCTGGAAAATGCACTTAAAAATCTTAAAAAGTCGGAGGAAGAGCTGCAGAAATCTTTAGAGCACGAAAAGGAATTAAATGAGCTTAAAACACGATTTGTTTCAACTGCGTCCCATGAGTTCCGGACACCTCTTGCCACCATTCTGTCTTCGCTATCCCTGGTCTCGAAATATGGTGAACAAAACGAAAAAGCAAAACAAAACAGGCATATTGACCGGATAAAATCTGCTGTAGTCCATCTTACTGATATATTAAATGATATCCTTTCTGTTAGTAAACTCGAAGAAGGAGGAATGACAACCTCATTAGAGCAGTTTTCGATATACAATGCGGTGTCAGACGTTGTCCGGGAAATGCTTTTAGTGGCCCAACCCGGGCAGAAAATCGAATACCATCACTTTGGCCAGGATGAAATTATCCTTGATAAGAAGATATTAAAACATATTTTATTAAACCTTATCTCAAATTCAATTAAGTTTTCGAAGGAAGACTGCAGAATAAGCATTAAAAGTGAAGCTCTCCATTCAAATTTAATTCTTAAAGTTGAGGATAATGGAATGGGGATTTCTGATGAAGACCAGGTACATCTTTTCGAAAGATTTTTCAGAGGAGAAAATGTTTCCGCCATACAGGGGACAGGCCTTGGACTCAATATTGTTGCAAAGTATGTGGAACTATTGAACGGGAAAATTGATTTTACCAGCAAGCTTGGAGAGGGGACTACGTTTATAATAAAATTTGATCTAAATGAAAGCGTAATATCTTCAGGTCAAAGGGAGATGAATTTAGGATGATCGGCTGTTCCCATATCTGATTTTGTTTCTGTTCATAAACAAAATCTTCTATTGCGTTTGATCATAATTTTTTCGGCCTGCATCAAATATCTTTATACCAACTTGCCGATTTCTTCCTCCCCTGGAAGTACTCATACCTGCTATTTTGAACTGCGATTTGCAAGCCTGTTTTTTCAGAAAAGTTCACATACTTAAAATGTTTATCAAAAATAATTTGTATTCCCAACTTACCAAATAACATAGGCGATGCTTTCATTCGTATTAAATTTTTCACATTTAGTTAAACGTTCAATATCCTTTTTACTTTGTTATGTTTCTTTATTACTTGCTATGTATTCCCAATCCTGCACAACTAAAGACGCCAGAGGAAGCAAATGCATTAATGAAACCACTATAAACTGCGATTTGTTGCCTGACATGACTATCTCCCGCCAAATTCTGACGGATACGGGAGGGTATATTGAATATCCTCAAAAAAACGCCGATTTTAGTATGAATGATGGCAGGCTGAGGCTCTCTGTTTCAACACCAAATATCGGATCAGGACCTCTTGAATTACGTACTACAAATTTTTTGGTATGCGGCAGTGATACCTTCTCTACCGGGTATATAGGTAAATGCCCGGATGGTCTTGAGCCCAAGCATATAGTGATACAGCGCATCTATCAAAAAACATCGGATTCTGTTTCTTATTTTGATCACGTATTGGGTGCAATGCCATATAACGTGCTGAGCTCAAGTTTTTATATTGGGAATTTTGAATTTCTGAGCTTACGGCTTAAAAATCCGAAAGAGCCTAATCCTAAAAAATGGCCAATAGTCGCAGGAGCCTACAAAAATTCATTCTGTTTAGATGATGAGCGAAAATGCTCCTCCTATCCCGGTATCTGCCGGGATTCAAAAGACAATATATTGCTTGACGATAAATTCCCCAACTCCGGAAGGGAAGGATATTATGACTGTGCTTTGGGATTTCAGGGCATATCTCCCGGCTATACTGACACATATGATAAAAATCTCTATGGTATGTGGATAGACATTCCACCAGGAACATGTAACGGAAATGATTACTATCTGGTATTAGAAATCGATCCTGACAATCATTTTCTTGAATCGGACAAGAGCAATAATATAATAACAGTACCAGTTAATTTGTCCAGGCAGGACAATGTCGGAAATCCTACGGCTATTAT
Source organism: Bacteroidota bacterium (assembly GCA_016183775.1). Taxonomy (NCBI): domain Bacteria; kingdom Pseudomonadati; phylum Bacteroidota; species Bacteroidota bacterium. The sequence goes on along the minus strand of JACPDY010000098.1, from coordinate 29,577 downwards.
TTATCCCCAGGGGCCCACTACTATTTGTCAGGGAGACAGTTTAAAACTTCTTGCAACAGCCGCCTATTCTTACAAATGGTCAACCGGTGATACTACTTCATTTATTACAGTGAAGTCAGGAGGAATATACTATGTGACGCTTACAAGCCCGTGTGGGACCGCTACATCAGCACCGCTTACTGTGAATATGCTTGATCCACCTGCTCCTCCCATAACTATTGGCGATACAATTTGCTCAGGTGACTCTGTGCTGTTGAAGGCATTTGGCACTGAAAGCCTTGTATGGTACGATAAGCCAATCGGGGGGAGAGTTGTAGCAAAGGGAAATTCATATATGACCCCTTCTCTTACAAACTCAACAACCTTCTTTGTAGAAAATGTGAAAACAATACCAGGGCTGTCGGGTCATGTTGGCAAATCAGATACGAGTGGTGAAGGGAAATACTATAAACGTTCATCATACTTGATATTTGACTGTATGTCGCCCTTTACACTTGAGGCTATAACAGTTTATGCAAAAAATCCAGGAACATTTACCCTGTCAATGTTGGAGTGGAGTGGCAATGAACTTAATACAAAAAGAGTAAGTCTGGTTACCGGAAAGAATCGTATTCCACTTGGATTTCCTGTCATTCCTGAATTTAATTATATGCTCTTCATTAAAGCCGATTCTGGTCATGCCTTTTATGGAAACACCGCCAACCTCAGCTATCCATATACTATACCCGGTGTTTTATCAATAAAAACTTCAGGATTAGGGAAAAGTGATTATACCTGTCTTTATGACTGGGAGATAACAACTGCCGACTTTCATCCGGCAAGCGCCCGGGTATCTGGGACAGCATTTGTTGACAAAACCTGCCTCCTAAGAGCAAAGCGTTTTGATAAATCTATGCCAGATTACACGCTTACCCGTAATTTATTCACAGATGTATTAAACATAAAAATTGAGGAGGGTACAGTAATTAATTATCGTCTTGTAATTTATGATATTACAGGACGAATTGTTAAGACAGCGACAAATATATCTTCCGGTACAACAGTTATTGGCAAGATGGGTCTGACAAATGGCCTTTATTTCTACAAAATATTTTCAGAGAGAACTACTTTGGCAGCAGGCAAGATTACTGTTGAATAATATTATCCGACCTGTGGCTTTCCTTCTTTTCATCAAGCACCTTGGCCATGTAAGAATATATAATAGCTGAATTTGGATCCAATTCCCCTGCTTTGCCAAGAGCAACTTCCGCTTCATTAAATTTGTGCTGTTTGAAAAAAAGTATACCGAGATTACAGAATGTTTCTGCCCTTTTAGGGTTCAATTGAGCCGACAAGCGGTAATGCAGTACAGCATCTTCTGTTTGACTCATGAGCGCGTAAACTGTTCCCAGGTTAAAATGTGCTGGTGCACAGCCGGGATCAATTTCCAGGCTTTTTATCAGGCAGTCTTTTGCCCGGGAGAGTTGTCCGTTTTTTACCAGGGCGGATCCATAAGAAAGCCACAGAACAGCATTGCAGGAATCCATTGATAAAGCAGCAGAATAACAAAGAAATGCACTTCTGTATTTTTTTTGAGACACTAAAATATCTCCCAATTGCGAATTTGCACCCGCAAATATCGCTGTATCTCGTTTCGAAAATAGTTGTCCAAATCCGGAGATCAGATTCCGAAATACGTCGGAAGCTTCAGCGCTTTTACCCCAAAGGTGATATGCATTTCCCAACCGCAACCGCGCCTCATTATCAGCGGGTGATTGCAGTAAGGTTTTTTGCAAATGCTGTACAGCCAACGGATAATCCCTCTGCATCAGATATAAGGAAGCCAGCTGACGATTTATGCTCGCCGGCGTCAGTAAACCCCACCTGTCAATTTTTTTAAAATGTACTAATGCCAGGTCTGCAGTTTTAAACAGGTGAGGCGACATATAGCCCCCTGCCGAAACTTCAGCATATTTTTTGACTAAAAGATATGCCCGTGTTCCTGAATAATAATGCCAACGGATAAATATACTGTGTAACATGAAAGATAATATAAACAACCCTATGATCAGCGAAAATTTGCCGACAGAAGTATATCTCCCCATTTTTTTCAGGGTGTTGTTATTAAAAAGACAGATCCCCTTTTCTTTTATAAGCCGGTAAGCGAAAAGGAAATAGCTGGCAAATAAAATAGAAATCGCAATTGCAAGCAGAAACGGAATTGTTTCATAAAGTCCCCTGAGGATAAACAGGCTCAGCAAAAAAATTATACCGATTACAAAATCCTCAAAACGGGAGTAAGAATAATATTTTTTTACCTGGGTATCTTTGCCAAATAAAGGAGGCGAGGTAAAACTGAAATGAATGGCTTGTTCGTTGCAAACACTCACGCAATCAAGATCTTTCAGACATGCAGGATTAACTACCATTCCAAAACGGTTAATTTCTTCATGTACCCTGATATCTGACTGGCATCGGGCGGTGCATAACCCGCATTGAGTACAATCACCGGTAAGTGCAATCCGGCCGGGAGCCAGGCGATCTACAACTGAGAAAATAGCGCCATACGGACATGCGTAATTACAAAAGCTTCTGGATCCCAAAAAGTAAATCATCAGAAATCCACAGACCACAAAAGTTAATACTGTAATACCGGGACCGGGAAGATTTCTCCAAAGGTTATTGGAAATAAATGAAGACCATTGATGTACATCTGAAACAACATGAAAATCGGGCAATCCATTTCCTTCCCATAGGCGTTTTGCCAGTGGAAAAATAAAAAGATTGAACATGGCAAGTATGGGTATCCACAATAACATACGGGATCGAACAGGCTTCGGACGTATGCCGGCTTTAGAAAGTAACCATGATGACAAATCCTGTAGGGCGAGCAGATGACATCCCCAGGAACAAAAAAAACGGCCCACAATAAGTGTTGAAATAACAGCAGCAGACATAAAAATAAATCCGGCAGTTATCATTCCTAAATGAAGCGTATACGACACTTCATTAAGTTCCAGTGGTGCCAGGGAGCAGCCTGAAATTTTCCAGTGCGCAATATGCAGACCAATTAACAGGTATACACTTCCAAGAACTATTGATCGCCGAAGACTGTAATCAGGCATTGCTCAACATTTCATTTAATAATTTCTTTTTATAACGAAATTTCCGGAACTCTCCGGTGTGCAAAATATTGGGAATGGATTCATGAAGTATGCCATTCCTCCTTAATTCAACATATAGTCCTCCATACAATCTCCTGGATATCATCATATGCGCATGATATAATTATTCACAATAAGTTGAACTCAAACGATGAAAGTACATTACGAATTTCACCATTGTATGCTGCTATGCACAAGTTAATTTATCTTTTGCGCCTATTATAAACTATGACCTGCATCATAGTAATTATTTTCGGAAACAAGTTTATTTACAAAGTTTTATTGGAGGGTATTTAGGAATTACAGCGGATGCTGATACCGCGCAACCAGGCTTAAGCCAAAATATCTATTTCATTGTTCCGGAAAAATGCACTGAGTGTGCCGGCTTTTATGATGAACCCCAATGTTTTACGGTATCCTGTTAATTGTTGCATACAGGATGAGGAAAGAATGGAATCGAAAGAAGAACTCCAATTAAAAAAGAAGACATTACTTGCAGGATAGTGTGGACATATTGAAAGGACAGGAAAAGAAAATCATAAATAGTGTGGAATCGGAAAGCATAGTTATCCGCATTTCCGGCGATTCTGGTGATGGTATGCAGCTTACAGGCATGCAATTTACAGACACTGCAGCTTTTCTGGGCCAGGATCTGAATACATTTCCGGACTATCCTTCTGAGATTCGTGCGCCGGCCGGCACAGTGGCAGGTGTTTCAGGCTTTCAGGTACACTTTGGGAGCAAAGAAATCTTTACTCCGGGAGATCAATATGATGTATTGGTAGCCATGAATGCCGCAGCATTAAAAGTGGATTTCCCCAAATTAAAAATGGGCGGGATTCTGATAGCCAATACATCCGGATTCGATGCTAAAAATTTAAAGCTGGCCAATTATACGACGGGTACTAACCCCCTCGAAGACAACTCGCTTGACAATTACATCATTTATAAAGTAGAAGTAAGCAAGCTTAATAATGAAGTGCTTTCGGGCACAGGCCTTGGAACAAAAGAAAGGGAACGTTGTAAAAACATGTTTGTTCTGGGTATTCTTTTCTGGATGTTTAATAAGCCGCTTGATTATACTTTGAATTTTATAAAGGAAAAGTTTGGAAAAAATCAGGATATGGCTGACGCGAATATCAAATCGCTGCAGGCAGGTTGGAATTTCGGAGAAAACACGGAAATTTTTACTACCCGATTTAGAATCTCCTCAGCCAAGCTGCCAACCGGGAACTACCGGAACATTTCAGGTAACCACGCTACAGCTATTGGATTGCTTGCGGCTTCTGAAAAAGCCAGATTACCTTTGTTCCTTGGGTCATACCCAATTACCCCGGCATCTGATATATTGCATGAGCTTTCAAAATACAAAGCGAACGGAGTATTAACGTTCCAGGCAGAAGATGAGATATCCGGAATATGCTCAGCGATTGGCGCATCTTACGCTGGAAACCTGGCTGTAACCACAACATCGGGACCCGGTTTTTCGTTGAAAACAGAAGCTCTCGGACTGGCTGCAATGCTCGAGATTCCTTTGGTTGTTATTAATGTTCAGCGAGGGGGACCTTCAACAGGACTTCCTACAAAAACCGAACAATCAGACCTCTTAATGGCAATGTATGGAAGACATGGAGAATCTCCACTCCCTGTATTGGCTGCATCTTCCCCCTCCGATTGCTTTGATGCGGCTTATGAAGCATGCAGGATCGCGGTTGAACACATGACACCGGTGATTCTTTTAAGTGACGGATACATCGCGAATGGCTCGGAGCCCTGGCGTTTCCCTACCGAAGATCGGCTCAGAGAAATTAACGCAGGTTTTCTCACCAAACCGCATTCAGAAGCAGAAGGCTTGCTCCCATACAAGCGAAATGAGAAACTCGCACGCTCATGGATTAAGCCAGGCACAAAAGGACTTGAGCATCGCATTGGTGGACTGGAAAAACAAAATGATACAGGCAATGTCTCCCACGATCCCCAAAATCACGAATTGATGACACAGCTGCGTGCGGAAAAAATACAAAAAATAGCCGATTATATTCCGTTAGCCCAGGTAGACACAGGCAGTGAAAATGCCGGCGTGGTTGTATTAAGCTGGGGCTCTACATACGGAACAATTAAAACCACTGTGCTTGAGCTGGCCGAAGAGGGATATGATGTAGCGAATATACATCTCCGGCATATTAATCCATTCCCGAAAAACCTCGGTGAGCTTCTCAGAAATTTCAAAAAAGTATTGATTCCCGAAATAAATTCAGGCCAGCTCATTCAACTCATCCGGGCAAAATATCTTATTCCTGCTACTGGCTTCAATAAAATACAAGGGTTGCCTTTTACTACACGGGAATTGAAGGACAAGATTATTAAAACACTAAACGATAAATGAACAGTATTACAAATACAGGTTCAAAACTCATTCCCAGGGATTTTATCCCGGATCAGGATGTGAAGTGGTGTCCGGGCTGCGGAGATTACTCCATTTTGAAACAGGTGCAAACTGTATTTCCGGAATTAGGAATTCCAAAAGAGAATTTCGTTTTTATTTCCGGTATTGGCTGCTCTTCGCGTTTTACATATTACATGGATACATTTGGCATGCACAGTATTCATGGAAGAGCTGCGGCCATTGCCTCCGGTGTTAAGATGGCTAATCCCGAATTGAGTGTGTGGATTATCAGCGGCGATGGAGATGCCCTATCTATCGGGGGGAATCACTTTATCCATTTTATGAGAAAGAATTTTGATATCAAAATGCTTGTGTTCAATAACCAGATATATAGCCTTACAAAAGGACAATATTCTCCGACTTCAGAAAAAGGTAAAATCACTAAAACAACTCCCTATGGATCTATTGAAGAGCCCTTTAATCCGATAGAGTTGGCGCTCGGTGCTAAAGCAACATTTATAGCCCGCACACTCGACAGGGACCCGAAACATATGCAAGCTGTTATTAAGCGCGCTCATCAACATAAAGGAGGAGCGTTTGTTGAAATATATCAGAACTGCCCGATATTCAATGATGGCGCCTTTTTCCCGTTTTCTGAAAAGGAAACAAAAAAGGAAGAAGCGATTTATATCAATCACGGGAAACCGCTTGTGTTTGGCAACAGTGAAGAAAAAGGAATAAAGCTGGACGGATTAAAACCTGTTATTGTAAATATTAAAGAAGCCGGCCTATCTATTGAAGATCTATGGATACATGATGAAAGGAATAAAACAAAAGCCAATATCATAGCACGATTCTCAGATAGTACTGAAGTTCATTTCCCGCGGCCATTTGGCGTAGTTTACACTGAGGAAAGGACAATTTATGAAGAGGAATTGAGACTTCAGGTTGAAAATGCTAAAATCAAAAAGGGGAAGCTTCCCTTAAACAAAATATTGTCCGGAGAAAAAATCTGGCAGATAGTATAGAAATAATTTTAGGTGATGAAGGATCCGATAAAGACACTGTACAATGAACATGAAACTATAGTCCTTGCGATAGATATAGCAGGGAAATTAGATTCGCTGCTTGTAAAAGACGAAACAAGATATATAACAATTCTTAGTCAATTGATTAAGTTTTTCAAATGTTATGCGGATCAGTATCATCACCGTAAGGAAGAAGATATTCTTTTCCCGGAAATGAATAAAAAAAATGAGTTGTTGGCAGACGGTGTAATAAAGGAAATGTTTGAAAATCACGAAGACTTCCGCGGTCTGATCAGGAATATTGAAGCGTTTCTTGGTAAAAAGGATTACCTCCGTGTACAACAACAACTCCGTATTTATACAGAAGCGCTGCTTGATCATATTGCTGTTGAAAACGATGAAGTATTTCAAATGGCAGAAACCCTTCTGACTAAAGAGGAACTTGAAAAAATATACTTCAGGTTTGAAGATTGCGACCGGGCAATTGGTGAGCAACAAAAAGCCGCATTCAAAGATCAATTAAGGGAAATACAAAATAATTTGATATAAAAACATGTAATTATGGCCATCAGCAGAGCACAATTAAAATTGACAATAACGGAAGACTTACTTTTCAGGGCTCCACTATGGGCGTTAATTATTCTGACTATTTGGGGCGCAATAACTTTTGTGATGTTTTGGGTTTTAATCAATGTTGTAAAACCATCTATTGATAAAAGGATTCAGGATAAAAACAGCACCAGCGTTTCAATCACTCAGGATCGGTGAGTGATTGAATTATAGAGTAGATGAGGACCGATTAGATTTTGGAAAAGGAGACGTATGTTGGAAAGCAAAAAGGGAGATAACAGGGAAGTAAATAAAAAAGTCTTCTCTGGAGTATTGATATTGTCCGGTGTTTTTTTTATCCTGATGCTGTTTTTGCTTCTTATGATTATAGGGCTTATGGAGCTAAGTGTTCTCTTCAAGTGAGCTGTTGGATTTGTTCCATAAGCTAAATATGGGGTAGAGTAAATGTTATCTATTGTACTTTAACGGCTGTGCCCTAATATTCTAACTAAACTACAAGGTTTATTAATTACTTATTGGGTTTAAAAATTTAAGTCAAGCACCCGCCTAATGCTATTCAAAGATATTCCAGACAATACAGATCATCCTGTAATGCTGCCATTTGAAGGCAAAGATGTGCCGCACCTGATAATCGAGGTAAATCAAAAATGCAATATAACCTGCAGGGCTTGTTATAAATCCAAATTCGACTATACCAAGCCGCTGGATGAAATTAAATCCGAAGTTGACTACGCTGTTTCCCGGAGAAATTTACATGTCATTACACTGGCAGGCGGCGAGCCCAGCCTGCATCCCAAACTACCTGAAGTCATTAAATACATTGCTCAAAAGGGTGTTATGGTGCAAATGCTAAGCAATGGTTTTGCCTTAACAGATAAAAGGTTGAAGCTATATAAAGAAGCGGGCCTTTTTAAAATCTTTCTCCATATTGATTCTCAGCAACAACGGCCTGATGTTGAAAGCGGAGCTTCTGAAAATGAATTAAATACTTTACGCGAAACAATTTCAAATAGAATTTTAACTCATGGGATTAAGTGCGGCCTGGAAGTTACATTGTATCAAGATAGTTTAAAGGACTTTCCCGCTTTTTTTGAGTATTACCTGAAATCGCCAGGCTACCAATGGCTGCTTGTCACTTGCTGCTGCGACTCATCAAAAATCAGTGAAAAATTTGGGAAAGATCGTCATTACAAATCAGAAGCAAACAAAGAATCCCTAGTTCATCAGCAGGTTACTAACAAGGAAGTGTTTCACAGCTTATACGGGAATTACAAAATGCTTCCTTATGCATACATCGCTTCAAGTGAAAACTCAGAAGATATGCGATGGCTTATATATTTTTCTTTTAGCATCAGTAAAAAAAATGGCAAAACAAAAATTTTACATGTAAAGCCCTCCTTTAAGCGACTTGCCATTTTAGGGAATATGCTTCACCAAAAAAAATTCGGAACTTATTCGTTCGATGTTGTCTGGACGGAATTTCAAACATTTTCGGTTTGCCTTCTGTATGGTTTTATCAGTCTTAATTTTATTACCTTATTTCATACAATTGGGTTCTTATTAAATCTATTATTGCCGGGATCTAAAATAACATATAAGCTTACCTGTTTTCAGCAGGGCCCAAATTTGACAGCATCAGGAAGTATAGAGTACTGCAAAGATTGTCCGGATATTACTGTCAGAAACGGAAAGTTAATTCCAGTTTGCATGGTAGACCTTCTTTCTGAAACACCGAAAAATCAAAAAAGCTTCGGCAGTTAATATACTCCGGATTTGAACACAGCGTATTTAACACTTCTAAATATTAACGGCCATATTATAGCCTATCTTTTTTGTATTTGATACGCTTTCCCCCGGAGCGTATCACCTTTTCGGTAAAAGTAATTGGAAACAAAATCACTTAACTGGCTGTCGCCTTTAATCTTAAGGGATAACCCAAAATACTTTACGGATTCAAGAGTGTCTCCTTTTGCGATATATTGATTTCCCATTTCCCTATATGGCACTTCGGAATCCGGGAAAAACTTCACCGCTTCTTCAAATAATCTTATCCCCTTTTCTGAGTTTCCTTTTTCAAAATATAAAGCTATTAAAGTAGTGTACGAGATCATGAATTTTCCCCGTTCAATTGTTATTCCGCGCTCCAGCATGCTGATCGCATCATCAATTCTTGACTGACGGGTGTAGCACAATCCGAGATTGATCATTGCCTCGCCGAAAGAACTGTCAACTTCTATAGCTTTTATAAAAAGAGGAATGGCATTTTCGCAGTCATTATAAAGATTAGCGTAAAAGGTTCCAAGATTATTATTACCCATTGCAAAGTCCGGATAGATTTCCAATGTGCGCTTATAGTGTCCTATGGCTTCGGCTACTATCCGCGCACGCTCTTCCTCACTTTTTGCGAAATTACTCTCTTTCATTAATGAAGCACCTAGCGTTTCATGCGCTTTTACCGAATTGTCCAGATATTGTATGTCGTGGCGGAAAAGTGTGAGCTGGTCCTTCCAGTCATTGTTTCGCGAAATTGTTTGCCACGTAAATAGCAAAAGAATAATACCTGAAAGAAAAACAAAAGTTGGATTCCCTGAAAAGCGTTTGGATACTGATTCAAAATGCACCTTTGAAAATTTCAACAGGAAATAGGCAAGTATAATACAAAATCCGAATGAAGCGCCAAAAATAAAACGCTCAGCTACAATCCCTGCAGCCGGGATAAGAATATTTGCAATTATTGAAACGTAAACGAGATACCAAATAATTCCAAATGAAAGAATACTTTTTTTTCTCAAATTCAGAAATGCAAAAACCGCCATGCTGAGATGAATGAACAAGGATAAAAGAGGAACTACATTAAAAACACTTTCAATAGGAATTGTATTGTATCCGTAAAAATAAAGCAATGGATAATGTACAATAAGCATCCGCAGGTAGTAATAGAGTGAATTAAAAGCCACACCCAACCGGATCGACCAGTCCTTTATAAAGTATAGCGGATTATCGTGAAACTCCATAGTATTCTCTGGTCTCCCGAGGTATGGCAGATTAACACTTATCATTAAATGCACCAATATCCCCAGACCAGTCAGGAGAAGCGCGATCCAAATACCTTTCTTTACCGAAGAATTTGTGAAAAAATATACGACAAATGGAATAATAACTGCGGCCGGAGCAGTTTCCGGTTTCGAGAGGAAAGCAAAAACTGCAAAAAGAATTGAAAGCAGAAGATAGGTAAACTTGTTTAATTCAATATACCGGAGCGAGAAATATATCATAATAAAACTTCCGAGAAATGTTAACAATACATCCCGGTTTTTTATAGAGGCGACAACTTCAGTATGTATGGGATGAGATAGGAATAAAAGCGTAATTAAAAAGGGGAAAACAATGTTATAATTAGTAAGCCACTTTTTGAGCATACGGAAAATAACCACTCCGATTAAAGCATAAATAATAATATTGATAAAATGGCTCACATGAGGATTCTCTCCAAACAAACTATATTCAATCGCATAAGTTGCTTTTGTAATTGGACGATATCCATATAAATGTGTTGTATTTGAACCGGCCGTATAATACGTCGAAAAAATTTCGGCTATACCGCTTATGCCTTTCTTTACCTGATCATGATTGCGTGAAACATATTCATCGTCAAGAGAAAATCCATTCTTAATGGTGTTTCCATAGAGTAAAAAAGAGAAAGCAAAAATGAAGAAATATAGTTTTCTGTCGGAAATGGAGCCGGCTGATGATGTGTTGGAAGATTTATCTTTTCTTTCCTTTTTACTCACAGTACTTAAATAGGAAATTCGAAAAAACAGACTGCCGTACCCACTCTACTCTTTCTGATTTATTGAGCTGACCGGGCATATTTAACCAATACAACGAGAAGAGATGCCAACGAACTACTTTACTTCGGTGCCGAAAAGAATAGAGAATACTACTCATTAATATTGGCAATTTTTATCAATTCCTTGCTATTCAGGATTTTTATTCTCTTTCCTAATAACTCTATAGTTTTATTTTTATTAAGCTCGGATAAAATTCTTATCGCAGTTTCAGTTGTAGTACCTGCAATATTTCCGATACTTTCCCGCGTAAGAACAGTATTTATGGTAGCATTATCAGACTCAAGCCCGAAGAACTCTTTTAACATCAGAATAGTTTCAGCAATTCGTTCACGCACCTGTTTTTGTACCATATTCATCGCTTTATGTTCTGCTAATTTCAGGTCGGCAGAGAGCAGTCTTATAATCTGCATTGAAAGCGAGGCATTTGAAATGATTTGATTTTGATATACCCCTTTAGGGAAGAAGCATATTACTGAATCTTCCATTGCTGTAGCCGATGCGTGATAGCTATCATCGCCCAACAATGCACGATACCCAATCACATTCCCCTTTTTTGCAAGGCGTAAGATCTGATCTTTCCCATCATGTCCTAACTTGTGAATTTTTACTTTTCCGGAATATATGCAATACAAACCCTGGGGATGATTCCCTTCATAAAATATCATCTGCCCCTTTTTATATGAAATATATGACTTGCTTTCTGAGAGCTCAGCTAACTCTCCCTTGTTTAAAACACAAAAAATAGAATTATGCGAAGATTCACACTTGTCGCATGAAGGTGCTTCTTTTTGTTTGTTTGAAGGAATTATCATCTGCACCGGATATCGAATGCCCAAAGATGTAACTATTCCTCATAATATAATATGATTTGAATCATATTTTTATAATAGGAAAAGAGTAGAGAAAAAGTCATTCTTGTGCCTGGGAAACTTAAAATCCGTTGAAATAAAGCAAGTCAGGAAGCCGGCATGAAATGAGCGGTAAAATGTCTTAAAAATTCAGGTTCTTCAATAATCCTATAGCCTTTGGTGTTTTTTCGATTTAGCAAGAGCCTTTCAAAAATTTCTATTACATATTCTATGTGACTTTGAGTATAAACTCTCCTTGGAATAGCCAGCCTAACGAGTTCCATTGATGCGGGAATGAGTGCCTTCTTTTTGTCATATTTACCGAACATTACAGAACCTATTTCTACAGAACGGATGCCTCCTGCCAGGTAAAGTTCACATACCAGGGTTTGTCCGGGGTATTGATTAACCGGGATGTGCGGATAAAGCGATTTCGCATCAATATAAACCGCGTGTCCTCCAATAGGCATTATTAATGGAATACCCATTTTATTAAGCCTTTTCCCAAGGTAAGCCGTACTGCTTATTCTATAATGCAAATAATTGGCGTCAAAAACTTCTTCCAGGCCAATGGCGATAGCTTCCATATCCCTGCCTGAAAGTCCTCCGTATGTTGTGAAGCCTTCCGTAATTATTAAAAGATTTCTACAGGCATCTGCGAGCTTTTTATTTTTTAACGCCAGGAATCCTCCCATATTCACTAATGCGTCTTTCTTTGCGCTCATAATAGCTCCATCTGTGAGTGAAAACATTTCCTGCGCGATTTCTTTGTAAGTATATTTTTCAAAGCCGCTCTCCCTCTGTTTGATGAAGTAGGCATTCTCGGCAATACGGCAACAATCAAGGAAAAAATTCACCTTATATTTTTTGCATATCCGGCTTATGCCTTTCGCGTTATCCATACTTGCAGGCTGCCCACCACTACTGTTGTTAGTAACCGTAAGTATAACTCCTCCAATATTTTTCGGGCCTTTTTGCCTGATCAACCTTTCTAATTTTTTCAAGTCCATATTTCCCTTAAAGGGATGTATCAATGACGGATTAAGTCCTTCGGCAATTGGAATATCAATCGCTTCAGCACCCGAAAATTCAATATTGGCACGAGTGGTGTCAAAATGTGTATTACTGATAAATGTTTTTCCTTTGCCTCCGAGGTAACCATACAAAATACGTTCGGCTGCCCTTCCCTGGTGAGTCGGAAAAATATACTCCAATCCGGTAAGTGAATGGATTGCAGCTTCCATTCTTTGCCAGCTTTTAGCGCCTGCGTAGGATTCGTCACCCATCATTATACCGGCCCATTGATTGGAGCTCATAGCCGATGTACCACTGTCCGTAAGCAAATCAATCATTACCTGTTCCGAACTTAGCAGAAACGGATTATAGTGTGCCCGTTCTAAAAAGATCTTTCGCTCTTCACGCGTTGTCATTTTAATCGGCTCAACCATTTTTATTTTAAATGGTTCTATTATCGTTTTGAATTCCATAGTTAAGTTTATTATTGTTTTATTCTGCTCTTTCTTCTCTTCAATGCCTCGGCATATTGTATTATTTCATGGGATGTTACGGGTTTCAATGGTATAACGACGGTAGGCCTTGCGTTCTCGTCAAGAGCAACAAATGTAAAGAAGGCTTTATTTGCAAGGAACGGTTTCATATCCGGCAAGCGCTTGGCCCATACTTCCGCATAAATCTCCATAGAAGTAGTAAATGCCCTTGTAATTTTCGCCTTCACAGTTAATATATCCCCTAATTTTGCAGACTCCTTAAAGGAAACTTTATCAATAGAAGCGGTAACAGCTACCTTTCCCGAATGTGTTTGAGCGCAAACGGCACAAGCTATATCCATTAATTGTATTATTCTTCCTCCCTGCACAATTCCCATAGGATTAGTGTCATTTGGGAAAACAACTTCAGTCATAATTGTTTCCGATTCATTTGGACTTTTCGTTCTCTTCATAAAGTTTGTTTTTCAGATACTGATCTCTCCCAGCTCAGCTTTTTTCCAAATCCAAGCGTATTGTCGGTCATTTTAACCGACTGCAATTCTATTCCCCATAAATCTCCGGCAAACGCCAGGGCAAAAGGATATTTGCCATAATACTTTTTTTTCACCTGTTCGGCAAAAGCTCCGGTTGGCACAATAAATTTTCCGATAAATTGAATGCCTTTTATGGTTCCTGTTTTATCAATATCCGGAATAATTGTGCCGGCAACTTTATCATTAATAAATGCGTTATATACATGTTGTGTTTTTTTATCAGATTTAAATACAACAAAATGGCCTTCGCTTACATAAGCGTAAAAACAACTTGCACAATGAGGCGCATTATCAACCGCCGTACACAGGGTTAAATTTTTCTGACTTTCCATAAAGGATTCCATCTTTTTGTCCATTCCCATTTTACATTTGTATTAATTGTATTATTCCTACAGGGCAATTCACGGATGCCTGAATATTTTCGCTTCGCTCGTCATCGCCGACAACTGCCGAATAAATATATTTTTTTTTGATCCCGCCAATCAAAATACTTTTCCCGTCTTTCCGCGACATTCTCCATCTTGACCAGGCTGCTTCAACGCAGGCATTACATCCAATGCATTTATCGCGCTGATGAATAATCCGTATCATTCGGCTTCAACCACTTTATACAATTTATCAGAAGGACGTATTTTTTTCTTTAACGGAAGAGAAAAAACCGCTCCTTTGCTTACCGACTGAACCGATGTATCCTGTAAACGTAATTCTGCTACTTTATCGCGGATTATACCTGTTGTCGGCCCTATTATCATTATACTATTACCTATAGATAGCTGCCCGGACTCAAGTTTAAATTCTCCGACTTTTTTGTTACTGAAATACTTTATTCCCTTTCCCATATATATTTTTCTTTTCGTCGCTTTTGAACCGTAAGTATCCGCCCATTCCCCGGTTTTCTTCCCCAGGTAATAGCCCTCCCAAAAGCCCCTGTTAAAAACTGTGGCTAATTCATGTTTCCATTTATCAATTCCTGTTTTGCTGTATGTTCCATTGATATAAGAATCAATGGCCTCACGATAACACTTCGTTGCAGTATATACATAATCAGCGGAGCGTCCTCTCCCTTCAATTTTCATAATATTAACGCCGGCCTCAATAATTTTATCAATAAAGTCGATTGTGCATAAATCTTTGGATGACATGATATACTCATTGTCAATTTCAAATTCAATTTCCTCTTCCTTGTCCTTTACAATATAACTTCTCCTGCAATTTTGAATACAGGCTCCCCTGTTTGCCGAAGCGTAATGGGAATGCAAACTCATATAGCATTTTCCGGAAACAGCCATACATAACGCGCCATGTACAAATACTTCTATTTTTATCAGCTCTCCTGAGGGGCCTTTGATGTTTTTTCTTCTGACCTGCTTTACAATATCTGCAACCTGCCGCAAACTTAATTCCCTGGCAAGTACAACAGCATCAGCATATTCAGAGTAGAATAGTACACTTTCCAGGTTACTTACATTTGCCTGGGTAGATATATGAACCTGCATTCCAATCTTTTTTGCATATCCCAAAACAGCCTGATCACAGGCGATAACGGCATTAATATGATTTTTCTTTGCAGCCATTACAATTTTCTTCATTAAAGAAATATCGTGATCATAAATTATTGTATTTAATGTCAGGTATGTTTTTACCTTTTTCCCGGAACATATTTTATATATTTCTTCCAGATCATATAAAGTAAAATTATTGCCTGACCTGGCCCGCATATTCAATTGCTCTATACCAAAATAAACAGCATCAGCCCCTGCTTCAATAGCGGCATGCAATGACTCAAATGACCCTGCAGGTGACATCAGTTCAATGTTACCCATCTTTTAGTTTTTGAACTCTAATGTGGCAGATATTAAGCAGAATGAATATGATTAAAATCATCCTTTATTACATTAAAATTTATTCTTAGCAGTTACGAAGTGAAGAGAAATGTAAGTATACAGGAAATTCTATGAGCGCAATAGGATACGAGATAATGCAGTACATCCGTTACTTGTTTATACTGATTTGATAAACACAGGTGACAGAAGATGCATATAAACCGCCGAAAAAATTTACGAAAAATTTGAAACGAAAATAAAACAAACGTAGACTTCCCCTTCCGAAATTATTCAATCTGATGTCTATTAAAAACTAAGCCCCCCTTCGCTCCTCTCATCCTGTCGGATTCGAGGAGCTTCGGAGGGCGAAGGTGGAGAATACCGGAATCGAACCGGTGACCTCTTGCATGCCATGCAAACGCTCTAGCCAGCTGAGCTAATTCCCCATTGAGTTCTATGATTTAAACCTTTCATTTGCAAATAATTTGCAGGTGATTGAGCAGGTTTTAATCAAAATTAAGTTATTAGATGCAAATATAATCATTGTAGTTATAGTAACGGCTGATTTATTTAAGCATAGATTCTTTACTTTTTAGATTCTAACAAATTTCCTAACAACCACTTAGACGTTGGTTTTTGTTGTTTTTATTAACTTTAAATTAAAATAATTACTTATTATTACCTTAAAATTCAATCATGTACGGAATAGTAAATAAAGCTATACAGGGACTTGTAACTGAAAATTTTGGGGAAAAGGCCTGGAATGAAGTAAAAATAAAAAGCGGAGTGAACGTAAAATCATTTTTAAGTAATGAACCTTATCCTGATGATATTACGTATAAGTTGGCAGGAGCTGCATCAGAGGTGTTGAATATTTCGCTTAGGGATGTGCTTATTTCTTTTGGGGAATATTGGGTATTAAAAACAGGACAACAGCATTATGGATCACTGATGCAGGCCGGTGGAAATAATTTGAAAGAATTTTTAATTAATCTGCCCGGTTTTCATAGCCGGGTTATGCTTATTTATCCTAAACTTACTCCTCCTGAGTTTAAAATATCTGATATTGAGGAAAATTCTTTACATGTGCATTATTATTCACAACGAAAAGGACTAAAAGATTTTGTTTTCGGCCTCTTACAAGGGCTGGGCAAAATGTATAAAACAGAAACACAAATAACTTTGCTGCAAAATACAGACGAAGGATTTGATCATAATGTTTTTTTGGTAAAATGGTAAACAATACGCATGTCTCCGTTATCCAATATTGATCCTAATAAGTTATTTCCATTCTATTTTATTATAGATAAATCCTTATGTATTATTGATGCCGGCAAAGGTTTATTAAAATTATATCCTGCAATAATTAATGATCAATTTCCCAACCAGTTTAAGTTTGAACGTCCGTTTAGCATATTGCCTGAGTTCAATTCTATTTTAGAATATTCACAACAAATCTTTATTCTTAAATCCACTAAGGAAGAAAAGCTTATGTTCAGAGGTCAGGCTATCTGTATGGCTACGGAAGAAAAAGTAATATTTCTTATTTCCCCCTGGATTACTAATGTTGACGAACTTAAAAAACATAATTTATTACTAACGGATTTTGCGCTGCATGATACAATTACAGATATGCTCCAAATTTTGAGGTCCAATGAAATCGCAATGAATGACATAAATGAATTGGTTGACACATTAAAATATTCAGAGGGACAAATTAAATTAAACGAAGAAAAATTCAGAAGCATAATCGAAAACATGGGATTGGGATTGTTAGAAATAAACAATGATGATGTTATCATTTATCCTAATGAAAGATTTTGTAAAATGACAGGGCATATGAGGGAAGATTTGATTGGGAAAAACACATTGGATGCAATTTTTACCGGGAATAAATATAAATCAAAAATAAGCCTTCAGAATATCAAAAAAATGCTGGGTCAGGAAAATGTGTTTGAAATACAGATGAGAAAAAAAGGAGGGGAAATAATGTGGGCATTAATCAGTGAAGCTCCTCTATATGATATAAAACAGAATATCATAGGTTCTATCGGTATTTATCTTGACATAACAGAACGTAAAAATTACGAGCAGGAACTTCGTAGCGCAAAAGAACTCGCCGAAAATTCAAAAAAAGTAAAAGAACAATTCCTGGCTAATATGAGCCATGAAATTCGCACGCCAATGAATGCAATTATAGGAATGGCTAAGATATTAGAAGAAAATAATCTTAATGAGGAACAAAAAGAATGTATTACAGTAATTAACCTATCTGCTGATAACCTGCTTTCAATTATCAATGATATTCTTGATTTTTCAAAAATAGAATCCGGAAAAATTACATTTGAAAAACACCCTTTTAAGCTAAGGAAAGTAATAGAAGGGATAATACAAACCCTGCATTTTACAGTAAATTCCAAAAGTATTATACTTAATTATTCTATTTCTGACAATGTTCCCCCTGTTATTATCGGTGATATTGTGAGACTAAGACAAATATTATTAAACCTTTGCAGTAACTCAATTAAATTCACTGAGCAAGGAACGGTCAGTATTGATGTTCAGTTAAAAGAACAAAGGGATAATGACTATACGCTTCTTTTTACCGTAACTGATACAGGAATCGGAATCCCGGCAGATAAGCTGCCAACTATTTTTGAAAGTTTTGTACAGGCAAGTGGAGATACGACCCGTAAATATGGAGGGACGGGACTTGGTTTAACAATAACAAAACAATTAATAGAACTTCAGGGTGGCTGTATTTCGGTTAAAAGTAAAATTAATGAGGGTTCTCAATTTTCCTTTACTATCACTTTTACAAAAGGCGAAGAAGATCAGTTAGAGTTGGGTGAAAATGAAAAGGAATTTGCATTTACAGGACTGGAAGGAATAAATGTTTTACTGGCTGAAGATAATCCAATGAACCAGATTTTAGCAAAAAAAATATTCAATAAATGGAACCTGAAATATGATATTGCAGAAAACGGAAAGATCGCCATTGAAAAGTTAGCTCAAACTGATTACGACATTATTCTGATGGATATGCACATGCCGGAGATGGATGGATACGAAACAGTGAAATATATAAGAAAACAACTATCCCCTCCTAAATCCCTGATTCCTATAATCGCTGTTACTGCTAACGCAATTATTGGTGAAGAAGAAAAATGCCTGGCAACCGGAATGAATGACTATATTTCCAAACCTCTGAATAATAAAAAATTATATCAAAAAATGTTAAAATTGTTACGGAAGGATCCGGTTTCAGAACCCCAACAAGTTACTTTAGAACTAGAACCCAAAATAAATACCGAAAGTGTAAAATGTGTTGATCTCACCTACCTGAAACAGATTGCAGAGGGTAGCAGGGAATTTATGATTGAAATGATTAATTCTTTCATTGCTGACACTCCTAAAACACTTAGTGATATGGATAGTGCATTTGCCGGAAAAAGATGGCCTGAATTAAAAATAATTGCCCACACAATGAAATCATCCGTTGATTTTATGGGAATACATAGTATTAGAGAAGTTGTACGCAATATCGAAAAATTTGCTGAAAAAAGAACAAATCTTGAGTCTTTGCCTGATCTTATTGAGACGACAAAGTTTACCTGCATAAAAGCACTGGAAGAATTAAAAGTTGAAATTAAACGTCTCTCCTAATTTTTTTTAATGAACATATGGCGTATTCCCTGTCTGCCGACAGGCAGGCATCTGACCATTAAACGCTTAAAAATATACACAGATGAATTGTATTATTATTGACGATCACGAATTATCAAGAAAAGCATTGGAACATTTCATTGAGAAAGCAGGGTTTCTCAATTTAATCCATTCATTTTCAAACCCTATCAGTGCCTTATCTTTTATTTTAAATAACAAAGAAATAGATTTAATATTTCTTGATATTGAAATGCCTGAAATGAACGGAATGGAATTTATTAATACTGCAAAACAACATTTACCACAGATTATTTTAACCACCCACCATAAAGAGTTCGCATTAGATGCCTTTGAACATAACGTTACAGACTATATAATGAAACCTATAACATATCCAAGGTTTTTTCAGGCAGTATCAAAAGCAAGAAATATATTTGAAAAACAAGCCACGTATCATATAAGTAACGATACTGTATTTGTGAAAAGCGGGACTTCCATTTTAAAATTAAAAAAAGCAGATATTGTATATGTTGAGGCTTTAGTTGATTATGTGGTTCTGCATACAGCAAAAGAAAAATTTATTATTCACTCCTCCATGAATGCAATGGAGAATAAATTATCCCCAAAAGAATATATGCGCGTCCATCGCTCATATATCGTTAGAATTGATGCCATTGACAGCATTGAAGATAATGCCATTTCCTATAACGAGAAACTCATCCCAATTGGCAAAACATACCGCGAAGAAGTTTTAAAGCGGTTGAATATGTTTTAAATAATCTTAAGAAATTTCCGCTTAATTTTTAGTCCCTTCTTTCCCTTTCGTTTCAATACTTCCTCACCTATCCTGCCCTTTTTTATTTCCATTCACAGAAAATTTATGGCTATTCACAGAAAAATGGAATAAAGGGGAAATAATTTCCGTACAACCACTCAGAAGTAAACTAAATCATAACAGTCATGGAAACGCAAACATTAACAGTCAAAACCTCAGTTCCTTCTAAAAAGAAAGAGGTAAAGATTTTTGTAGTCGATGATGATCCAATGTATCGTCAGGCACTTGAACACAGGTTCAGGAATTATCCTGGATATCGGGTTTATTCATTCAAAACCGGCGAGGAATGTTTTAAACATATTCATGTTATTGATCCTGATATAATTATACTGGACTACTCTCTTAACAAGTCAACCCCCAATGCCATGAATGGCGTAGAAATACTCAAACGGCTAAAAAATATCAAACCCCAGATACCCGTACTCATGTTATCCGGGCAAGAAAATATTACAATTGCAACCAATTGTATTAAATACGGGGCATTTGACTATATCATTAAAAGCGAAAGCGCTTTTGTCCGATTGCAACATCTCATCACGAGAATTCTCGATAAAATAAAACTGCAACAGGAAATGAAAGAACAGGAACTTTTTGGTAAAGTGATAACAATTTCGGTAATACTCGCAATGTTAGTTCCCATAGGAACATCCTATTTCATTCCAAATTACACCCACCTGGTGATATTAGCAGCGCTCATAAGCATTTTTACATTGGTTGCAATTATCAATGCAAAATTTACAAAAGGGCATAGATTATTATGAATAGACACTGAAAATTATTTGTTATTAACTTATAATATCATGGAAGCGACAGACAACATAAAAATATTTTTGGTAGATGATGACAAGATGTTTGCCAGTGCATTAAAACATTCATTGGTCAAGAATAATATTCATCCACATGAAATTATGACTTTCCCTACCGGGGAAGAATGTATTAAAAATTTGCACAAGTATAATCCTGAAATAATCATCTTAGACTATAACCTGAATAAAAATTATCCCGATGCGATTGACGGGATCCAGGTATTAAAAAGGGTCAAACGGATCAGGCCTCATTCAGAAGTGATAATACTTTCTTCACAGGAAAATATTAATGTTGCAATGGATACATTAAATCATGGTGCTTATGATTATATTACTAAAGACGAAAGTGCTTTCATTAAAATAAAAAATATTATTACGCACATTTCCTCTGACATAGAATCGTTTGAAACGATGGACAAAGAAAGCAGGCGCTTTGGCAAAGTGACACTTCTTTTTGTAATTGGATTAATGTTGCTGTTTTTTTTACTTACGAACATATTTTAAAATGGAGGACTATTCTATGAAAATATTAATTGTTGATGACGATCAGTTGATCCGAATTGCTCTTTCAAGCAAACTGAAAGGGAAAGGATATGATGTTTTAACAGCCTCGAATGGGATCCAGGCTCTTGAAATCATAGAAAAACAAAAACCCGAATTAATTATTTGCGATATTATAATGCCGGGAATTTCGGGTTTAGAATTATTGAACCTGCTCAAACAATTTTATTTCAGTAAAACCCCCTTAATTATTATTTCGTCCTTAAGTGATTCACATATTCCCGCAATAACTGTTGATTGGGGAGCGGAGAATTTTATTCCAAAGCCCATTAACTTTAGTGAATTGTACAAAAAGGTTAAATGGGCAATGAATAATAGAATATAGCAGTACATCTTTCATACAACCCATAAACAAAGAGCTCGGATCCTAATATCTATTCAAAGGAATACTCAGATGAATACTCAGCGGACAAAGACCTTTACAGCTTCTCATAAGAAAGAGGTGAAAATATTTCTCGTAGATGACAATAAAATGTTCGTTAACGCTCTGAAGCATTCTTTGACAAGGGGAAGTAATAATATAACGGACATCAAAACGTTCTTTACCGGAGAAGAGTGTCTTCAAAGTATAGATTATAATCCAACGATAGTTATATTGGATTATTATTTAAACAGCAAATTTCCTGATGCTTTAGATGGACTGCAAATTTTAAAATCTATAAAACAATCACATCCTGGAACAGAAGTTATCATGCTTTCCTCTCAAGACAGTATTCGTTTAGCAGCGGATACCTTAAAACATGGAGCGTATGACTATATTACGAAAGGTGAAGGATCGTTTATTAAAATCCGAAATCTGGTAAAACATATCTCGGACAATATTGAGCTGAATGAGTGTATTGATTTTCATATTTATGAGTCATTGAAAATCAGAACTCTTCTTGAAGCAATTACAGATATTCTTATTGTACTGTCCCCTGAAGGAGAATTAAAATTTATTAACAGAGAAGGGGCGAATATTCTCAATATTAATCTGAGAAAGAAAGGGCAGCACAATTACTTTTTACGAAAGCTGCTTGTCAATAGCAAATGTTTCGACCGTTTTATGCGGAAGCTATTTACCCCTGTCATTAATGGTGAAAAAATAAGTAATTACTCTGCTAAACTGGTGGCCAAATCAGGACGGAAAATTTCCGTTTTGATTTCTTCTACATCCTTCAACACTCCATTAAAAGAAAAACAGATTTTGTTACTGATCCGGGATGTTTCCGGTTATATTCAAACTGAAAAACAGCTGAAGGAGCGGGAAGATCAATTAAAGGAAAGAACTGATGAATTGAATACATTCATGTATCGTGCCGCACATGATTTGAGAAGCCCCAACGCATCAATTTTGGGACTTTTAAACCTGGCTAAAAACAAATATACCGACTTGCCTGTCGAAAAAATACTTGAAAAAATTGAATTAAGCGCAGTGCGATTGGATAATATTCTTTCTGATTTTATTAAAATGATTCACCTTTCTCACGCAGAAAATCAAATAATAAAAATCGATTTCGTTAATAACATTAACGAGATATTGGGTGTTATAAAAAATTCAGAAATAGTGTCAGGAACTGCCATTAATTGGAATACAAATATCAAAATACAATCTCCTTTTTATTCAGACAAAAATCTAATAGATACTATTTTATACAACCTTATTATGAATTCTGTTAAATATAGTAAAACCGGAACTCAGGTTGTTCCTTGTATCTCTGTTGATATTAATGAGGTTGAAAAGGGGATTGAAATTACCGTTAGTGATAATGGGATCGGAATTAGCAAAGAAATCCAAAAGAAAGTTTTTAATATTTTCTTCAGGGGCACTGATAAATCAACGGGAAGCGGGCTTGGATTACATATCGTTAAACGCGCAGTAAAGTTACTTAAGGGAAAAATCAGCCTTAAAAGCGAAACGGATACCGGAACGAAATTCACAGTTCTATTACCCAGTTTGAGGCAAACTATAAACTGAAGATCTCTTTATACTATCCGCTGTTATAAAATAGCCTGTGGTATAATAGCGATCGAGAGAGAAAAATATTCAAATTAGACTACAGTATCGGGTATCGCATCAGTATTACCGCTGTATCCAAATTACATTTTCCTCTACTTACCTCTTTTTAATCCTCTTTTCCGTCACTTTCCCTATCCCATAGCGTCATTAGCAGAATATTTACAGCTGTTAACAGAAAAACGGCCTCAATGGAGCGTATTGCTTCGTACAACTTATTAGAAAAACAATTATAAAGCCATATTATATGAAAACAATCATTAAGCCAATAGAGCCAATAGCTTCACAGAAGGATGCTAAAATTATAATCATATTTTGCGCCTGTTTTATTTTATTGATCTTTAGTCTGGATGCACAGGTTAAAATAGGCGATAATCCTAATACGATCAATGCAAACTCCCTGCTTGAATTGGAGAGTACAAATAAAGGCTTACTCCCACCCAGGGTAACATTACAAAACGTAGATTCCGTTACACCATTAACCGCACCTGTCCCCGCAGGAATGCTTGTATATAATAACGGAGGAGCATTAGCAGTTGGCTATTATGCATGGAATGGAACAAAATGGGTAGGAACAATGGGGAATCAACCAAATGCCTGTTTTTCAAGCAGTGTTAGCCAGTTTGTTTCATCTACAACTACTGCAAAAGCAATAGCCTATGAGACGGATGAAGTTATTAACCAGGTAACACATAGTACAACCGTTAACCCTTCCCGTATAACAATACAAGTTACGGGAACATATCTTGTCACATTTTCTGCACAGTTACACGGGGCATCTGCCGATATTGATATATGGCTCCGCCAAAATGGTGCAGATGTGGCTCGGACAAACAGCCGCAGTTCATTACAAAATTCGGGGGATTATCGTATTCTGACAGTAACATTTATTGTTCCTGCAGTGGTAAATGATTATTTTGAATTAGTGCAATCTTCCACAAGCACTTCTGCCGGATTATTTGCCGTGAGTGCAGGAACAAATCCAACACGGCCTTCTATTCCCTCGATTATTATTACCATAAATAAAATAAGCGACTAAATACCGAAAGAAAAATAACTATGAAAAAGATATATATACAAATTGTATTATTACTTATGTGCAGTTATGCAAAAGCTCAGAACCAATTTACCAATAATGGTAATTTTAAAATCTCCAACGGAGCTAACATAACATTTTATGGAGATGTGCTTAACAACGGTTCATTTGTGGATTCGGGACAAGTGGTAAATATGAGCGGCACAAGCGGCCAAAATATTGGGGGCAGTTCTGCCATCACATTTAAAAATCTGACTGTTTTATCAGCCAATAATATAACATTGAATAATGGAATGACGGTTAGCAATGTACTTACCTTAACAACGGGATATGTTACATTAGGAACCAATGATCTTACAATTGGAAGTAATGGCAGTATTTCAGGAGGGAGCAATGCAAGTTTTATCGTTACCAATGGTACAGGTCTTTTACGACAGCAAAACATCGGTAGTGGAGGAAGAACAGGGGCTGTTTTTTTCCCTGTAGCCTATTCCGCCAGCTCAACTTCATACTCTCCTATAACATTGGATAATTCAACCGGCACTGCTGACAGGTTTGATGTAAAAGTCTGTAATTATATCAGCACCGGAGGCACCTGTAATGGCAGCACTCAAATCTCTTCCAATACCGTCAATAATACATGGACTATTAACGAAGCTACTGCCGGAGGCTCGAATGCGTCCGTTACAGCACAATGGAATGGCAGCGAAGAACTTAGTGGATTTGACCGAACCAATTGTTTTATAAGCCATCACAATGGAACAAAATGGGATGCGCTTCAGAGTGAAGGTACGTCATCCGGAATCAATCCCTATACACGAAGTGTTACGGGAATTTCAAATTTTTCTCCTTTTGGAGTGGGAAGTGTGGGTTCTCCATTACCAATTGAATTGATAATCTTTGAAGCAAAACCAAATAATAAATCCGTTGATCTGCACTGGGAAACCGCGACGGAAATAAATAATGACTACTTTACTATTGAGCGATCAGTTGACGGGGTTCACTTTGAAGAGCTGATGAAAGTAAAAGGCGCAGGGAATAGCAGCACTTCCTTAAATTATTATACCGAAGATAATAACCCTGTAAACGGGCTATCATACTATCGTTTAAAGCAAACGGATTATGATGGGAAGTCCCAGTATTCCGGAATTGTCAATATTGAGTTTATCGGCGATGCCATCATAATCGAAACCTATTATGATTCCGGAATTAATATTATGCTTTCAGGACTGAAAGATGAAAAAGGGGAAATTATTATTAATGATATGTTAGGAGAAAAATATTATTCAAAGGTAATTGTTGTCAGCAATGCTGCCACTTTGATTAAAATAAATGAAAGTTTACCGGCTGCTGCTTATATAGTTACTTTTATTACGGATAAGAAAATGTACAGTAAAAAAATTATTGTAAAATAAATTACTCTTGCTCAAACGAAACAAATTTGATTCTTGAAAAGAAATTGGCTCTTAATTATGGGATAGAATCGGAAGTGCAAAAAAGCAAACAACCTCAATGAATATTTTGCAAATCAAGCTTTCGTGCAAATACAGATCCATCAGCTTGCTGCAACAAGAATAAATACACTCCGGATGATAAATGATCAACCTGGATAGCTCTTTTTGAATCGTTATTATTCCACTCTGATTGATAAACCTGCATTCCAAGCAATGTTGAAATACTAAGTACCGCATTTATGGGAGTAGGAATTTCAATCATTATATAGCCGGGAGAAGCGCCCTGATACACTTTGATTTGTTCGGACAGAGTTTGATCGTCAATTCCAACAGGAGCGTTGACCGTCCCTGACGTACAAACGGTGCAGCCATTCTTATCGGTAACACAGACAGTATAGGTTCCGGGACCCATTGACATTAATTTTGCAGTGGTAAAATTACCAGGCTGCCACAAATAGTTATAAGGCTTGTTGCCTCCGTCTGCCGAAACAGTCATAGAACCATCATTACAGGTCGAACAACTTGCATCAGTTACCACAATGCCTGCAGTAAGTAATTGAGGCTCTGTTATAGATACTGTTCTTACAATTACACAACTTTTAGAATCAGTAATCGATACTGTATATGTACCCTGACATAAATTATTCAGATTGTCAGTTGTTTGTCCTCCGGGCGACCAGGAATATGTGTATACCGGTGACCCACCAGACGCGTCCGCATAAAGGCTTCCATCACATTGCCCAAAACAAGTAAGGTTTGTTTTGATGATAGTTAAAATATAAGTCGATGGCGCGATAACATATACTGACGTATCAGCACAGCCTGCAAAATCGCTAACAACACAGGTATAAGTACCAGGGCATAGATTTTTAGGCATGGATATGGTTTGTCCGTCAGACCAGCTGTAGGTATATGCCGGTGTACCGCCTGTAACCGTCAGTTTAATCCTTCCATCGCATGAAGCAGGACAACTTTCATCCGAAACATTAGCAGCTACCTGTAAAGTGCATTGCGGATACATAATCCTGAAAAGCATGGCAAACGCAAAAGAGAAGATATATTTAAGACCTGACATATTTGAAAACTACGAAAAACCCGGGAAATAAACAATGTTCTTGAAAAATGATTTATGATAAATAGAGATTATACCGAATTAGATTATTATATACAATTTCAAAAATATATGGGGGAAAATTTAGAGCTTTCGTGCTTTAGTGGCCAAAATTCAATTGCCACTAAAGCACAAAAACACTAAAACCCACAAAAAAGCTTATTCGATATAAACTCTAATTCTAAACCCACTATTTTAAATAATACCATCAGCTATTATAAACATGACAATGAAAACCCCGGTTTAACATTCCTTCAGAATCTATCCTTACTTTTATGACATGAAGATCCTCATTATAGAAGATGAAAAAGGCATTTCGGATTCTATTTCTACCTACTTAAGCCAGGAAGGATATAGTTGTGAATTTGCAGGCGATTTTAATAGCGGAGAAGAAAAAGCATTACTGCATAATTACGACTGCATCCTGCTTGATATTACTTTACCGGGAGGAAACGGGTTGACTATTTTGAAAAATCTAAAAAAAGAAAAGCCCGATGTCGGTGTTATAATTATTTCAGCGAAAAACTCACTGGACGACAAAGTTACCGGTCTTGATTGGGGAGCCGATGATTACCTGACCAAACCCTTTCATTTGTCGGAGCTTAATTCCAGAATTAAATCTGTCATCCGCAGAAGACATTTCAAAGGGCAGAATGAAATCACTTTTAATGAAATGCGACTCATACCCGATGAGATGCAGTTGATGGTAAACAACCAACCTGTTGTACTTACAAAAAAGGAATACGACCTGCTGCTGTATTTCCTATCAAATAAAAACAGGGTACTCACCAAGGAATCCATAGCGGAGCATCTTTGGGGTGACCACATGGATATGGCCGATTCCTACGATTTTATTTATGTACACATCAAAAATCTCCGAAAAAAAATTATTGAAAAAAGCGGGAAAGATTATATTCAGACTGTGTATGGCGTGGGATATAAATTAAATGCCACATGAAGCTATTAACCAAAACCAACCTGTATTACCTGGTTATATTGCTTGCTGTTTTCACAGTTGGCGGAGTATTATTCTATTTCTCTTTGTTATCTGTAATAAATGAAAATACTAATGAACGACTGCAACAGGAAAAACTACAAGTAACCGGGTTCATAAAAAATAAAGATGTATTGCCCGAAAACGTCTTTATGCTCGCCGATTCGCTGACATTTGTTCCTGTTACCGGACAGGTGAAAGAACAAATGAAAGACACTTTCCTGATGGATAATTTTGAAGGTGAACTTATCCCCTATCGTATGCTCCTGTTTCCTGTCAGCATTGGGAATGATTACTACCAGGCAACCATATTTAAACCAACACTCGAATCGGACGATCTGGTTGAAAGTATTATTTCGACGATCGGCTGGATACTGGCCATTTTAATTGCGATGCTGTTGTTGTTTAATTACTTTTTCATGCGAAATGCCTGGGCGCCTTTTTATTCAACACTTGAGCGCCTTAGATCTTTTGAACTTTCCAGGGGGCCCGTAGAATTTGAAAGATCAACAACCAGGGAATTTCAAGAGCTTAATACAGCACTCGAACAAATGACCTCAAAAATAGTGAACGATTACCGCAACATGAAAGAGTTCACCGAAAATGCTTCACACGAAACACAAACTCCTTTAGCGATTATCAGATCCAGGCTGGAGCTCATGATCCAGTCAGGAAAACTGGATGAGAAGCAAATGAAAGAGATACAAGTCATTTACGAATCCGCTACCCGTTTATCAAAACTTAACCAGGCCTTGCTCCTCCTCACTAAAATTGAAAACAACCAGTTTACCGGCATTCAACCGGTTAACATTAAAGAGCTCATTGAAAAAAAATTAAACCTGTTTGATGACCTGATCCTTCACAAAGAGATCAGGGTTCAAAGATCTTTGCAGGCCGGGCTAATTGTACCTATGAATCCTATCCTGGCCGATATACTGATCAGCAACCTACTGAGTAATGCCATAAAACACAATATCAGGGGAGGCGAATTATTTGTTGAAACAAGCAAGGACACACTCACAATATCCAATTCAGGCCTGCCTCTAAAACAACAGACCTATGAATTTTTTCAACGATTTAGAAAAGCAAACCCCTCTTCCGATTCCCTGGGACTCGGACTGGCAATTGTTAAGCAAATTTGCAGTTCGTATGCTTTTACCGTTCAGTATAATTACACCAATGATCTTCATGAAATAAGAGTGAATTTTACAAAACAAGCCTGATCCTTATCAACTTCAAAATTAAAACAGAATTATGTATTAGTATTGTATACTAAACCAAAAAACATAAACATGAAATGGTCATGAGCTAGAATGAAGCACACCAACCGAGGATGAATATTTAACTTCGTGCAAAACATGAAACGTAATGCAAGAAATAAAATTCAAACAGGTTGTAACAACCGGTTGCGGTATAGATGTCCATAAG